>CAYGUZ010000183.1:3914-4736 GCA_964353215.1 uncultured Flavobacteriaceae bacterium | reverse complement strand
AAACCAATGAAATTGAAGATGGTTACCTAAGGTATGTCTTTTACGTTCCGTTCGCTACAGGAGCATCTACTGGCTTACCTACCACACCTGCGCCTCCAGGTCATGCGTGGCTAATGAATTCAGGCACGCACAGGGCACATATTATGATTAGTCCTCCAAAAAAATAAATTTTTGGTTTAATCGAAAATCATGCTCAAAATTAAAATACTCGTGCTACTAAGCTTCTTTTCTTTTTTAAAAAAAACGAACGCACAAGACTGGGCCAGTCTTGAAAAATATAAGGCTTCTAATGAGAAAATATTGAACCAACCAGTAGTGAAAAATCGCGTAGTATTTATGGGTAATTCCATTACTGAAGGCTGGACAGCATCTTTTTTCGAAAACCCATCATATATCAACAGGGGAATCGGAGGTCAAACAACTCCGCAAATGTTACTTCGCTTTCGGCAAGATGTAATCGCTTTGCAACCAAAAGTGGTTCTTATACTAGCAGGAACAAATGATATTGCTGGCAATACAGGTCCAATGACATTAAAAGAAATCAGCGATAATATTCTTTCAATGGTAGAGTTGGCCCAGGCCAATGGCATTTGCCCCATTGTATGCTCCGTGCTTCCAGCGTATGATTATCCATGGAGACCGGGCTTAGCCCCGAATATCCAGATTCCAAAACTAAATACCATGCTCAAGGCAATGGCAGAAAAGAACGGTGTGCAATATCTGGATTATTTTTCTGCAATGGCAGACGACCGAAATGGCCTGCTATCTTCACTTACCACAGACGAGGTGCACTTAACAAAAAAAGGTTATGAGATTTTAAGA
>CAYGUZ010000183.1:2428-3904 GCA_964353215.1 uncultured Flavobacteriaceae bacterium | reverse complement strand
CGGCAATAGATAAAGCTTTAACAGAATAAGCCCTAAATGAACCCAAACTTAGTTAGCATCGTTATTCCATTTAAAAATACAGAGCAATACTTATCGGAATGTCTTGATTCTATTTTATCGCAGACTTATCATAATTGGGAGGTTATTACCATAAATGATCATTCTAGCGATAATAGTTTGGCATTGGTAGAGACCTATGCCAAAAAAGACGATAGAATTAAAGTCTTTACGAATTCAGGTAATGGTATCATACCGGCACTACAGCTAGCCTATTCTAAAAGTGAGGGCAATTTTATTACCCGAATGGATTCTGATGACATCATGAAACCCAATAGGTTACAATTAATGGTGGGATCTTTGTTGCGCTATGGAAAGGGTACTATTGCTGTCGGGCAAATACGTTATTTCGCTGACCGCGGCATAAGTGATGGATACTCGCGCTATGAAAAGTGGCTCAATGGATTAACCGAATTGGGAACCAATTACGCTGAAATTTATAAAGAATGTGTTATTCCGTCACCATGCTGGATGGTGTACAAAGAGGATTTTGATATTTGCGGAGGCTTTACGTCTAACCGTTACCCTGAAGATTACGACTTAACCTTCAGGTTTTATCAGCATAACCTAAAAATAATTCCTTGTAATGAGGTCCTCTTGCTTTGGCGTGATTACGATACGCGTACCTCAAGAACCCATGAGCACTATGCCCAAAACTATTTTTTAGATATTAAACTGGATTATTTTCTGCACTTAGACTATAATGAGAAAAGACCCTTGGTTATATGGGGCGCTGGCTTTAAGGGTAAGAAAATTGCAAAAGGGCTTATTGAAAAAAATATTGATTTTTTCTGGTTATGCGACAATCCAAAAAAAATAGACAAAAAAATATATGGCCAAGAGTTGCATCACTTTTCAAAATTAGAGTCCATAACCGACCCACAGAGTCTAATTACAGTTGCTAATAGTTCGGCCCAATCAGACATTAAGGCATATTTAAAAAGTCTAGATCACCAACAGGCATTAGACTATTTCTTTTTCTGTTAAATAGCAAATATTACCAAACTCTTAACAAGCAATCCTTAATAACTAAACTTATTAAAACTGTATATTTACGCAATTAAATAGCGGAATGCAGTTTAAACATCCAGAAATTCTTTGGGCTCTTTTTTTACTTCTGATTCCCATAATCATTCATCTTTTTCAACTAAGACGGTTTAAGAAAACTCCTTTTACCAACGTGGCTATGCTGCAAAAAGTTGTTTCGGAATCTAGAAAAAGTAATAGTCTAAAAAAATGGTTGCTTTTACTCACCAGACTATTTCTTCTCGCGTGCCTTATTCTTGCATTTGCGCAACCATTCTTTGCAAAAAGTATTGCCCTTAAAGAAAAAGAAATGGTTATTTACTTAGACGATTCTTTTAGCATGCAGGCAAAGAAAGATGGGTTTACGTTATTGGAACAAGCTGTTCAAGAGCT
>CAYGUZ010000183.1:0-2328 GCA_964353215.1 uncultured Flavobacteriaceae bacterium | reverse complement strand
TTCCAAAAAACGAACTTATTAAAGGTCGCGTGTCACTATCCGATAATGGACTGGCATATGACAACAACTTCTATTTTAATATAGATGAAAAGGATAAAATAGAAGTATTGGCCATAAGTGAATCAAAAGCTACCTTTTTGGAAAGAATTTTTTCTGAGGAGGAATTTAACTTTCTAAATTTTGAGCTTAAAGACTTGAATTATAGTACAGTAAACAATAAAAATCTAATCATACTTAATGGGCTCAATGCCATACCAACTAGTTTACAAACCGTATTAAGTGCCTTCTATGAAAAAGGAGGAAGCTTAGTGATAATACCATCAATAGATTCAGATATTACAACCTACAACCCATTTTTATCCAATCAATTTACTACTAGGTACATTTCAAAGATCGAACAAAAGCAAGACATTACAACAATCGCCTTTGACCATCCTTTATTTCAAAGCGTATTTGAAAAAAAAGTCACTAATTTTGAGTATCCCCAGGTAAATACATATTGGCAGGTTAGTTCGAATAGTCCCAAAGCATTATCCTTCGCAAATGGAGCCCCATTTTTACTAGCGAATAAAAATGTGTACATTTTTACTGCTTCATTGGACAACGAAAATTCAAATTTTATTAATGCCCCGCTAATCGTTCCCACGTTTTACAATATTGGAATTAATAGTCTAAAAATACCCTCATTATATCATACGATCGGGGCTTCAAGTACGATAGAAATCTCAGAGAAAATTGAAAAAGATAGAGTGCTAAAAGTGGCCAAGCCAGGTATAGAATTTATTCCCTTACAGCAATCATTTTCAAATAAAGTGAGACTCACCTTCAATGATAACCCAAAAGAAGCTGGAACATACAGTTTGTTGGGTACTCAGGACACCCTTAAAAACCTAAGTTTTAATTTTAGTCGTGATGAAAGTGTGCTTCGATACCATGATATGGTAGCATTTAATGCCACAACGATACAAAAGAGCGTTACTAACTTATTTGAAAAATTAGCGAAAGACAACTCTATTGCCCAATATTGGAAATGGTTTATTATTTTTGCATTGGTCTTCGCGTTAGTAGAAGTGCTGATACAAAAATTTCTTGCATGAATATACTTCTAAGGTCTGCAACAATTATCGATTCAAACAGCCCTTCCATTCATCTAAAAAAGCGAGATATTTATATTAAAGATGGTGTAATACAGAAGATTGCATCGAATATTGATACCCCAAAAGGAGCAAAAGAAATTAAGTTAGATAACCTTCACATATCGCTTGGGTGGTTCGATAGCAGCGTAAGTTTTGGTGAACCTGGTCTTGAAGAGCGTGAAACTATCGCAAACGGATTGCGAGTCGCCGCATCTAGCGGTTTTACCGATGTCGTATTGAACCCCAATACCAATCCAACACCAGATTCTAGCTCTGATATTATATTTTTGAAGGAACGTAGTAAGGGGTATGCAACCACGCTGTACCCGATGGGCAATTTCACTGTTAATGGAGATGGCGCGCATTTAGCCGAATTGTACGATATGCAAAATGCTGGAGCGGTCGCTTTTTATGACTATAAAAGTTCTTTAGAAGATGCCAATCTTTTGAAAATAGGGCTGCTGTATGCCCAAAATTTTGATGGTTTAGTATTATCGTACCCTGAAGAACTTCAGATAAAGGGAAAAGGAACCGTAAACGAAGGAGAAATTTCAACAAGGTTAGGTTTAAAAGGAATTCCTACACTCTCTGAAGAATTGCAGCTAGTAAGAGATCTCTACATTTTAGAATACACTGGCGGTAAGCTACATATACCAACGGTTTCTACATCAAATGCGGTCAAACTTATTGCCGATGCTAAAAAGAAAGGTCTAAATGTTACAGCAAGCGTAGCGATTCATAATCTTATGCTATCGGATAATGAATTAGAGACCTTTGATTCGAACTATAAAGTAAGGCCACCTTTACGAAGTCAAAAAGACTGTAAGGCGCTATTGAAAGGACTTCAAGCAGGAACTATAGATTTTGTTACCTCGGACCATACTCCCATAGATATCGAACAAAAACGTGTCGAGTTTGATAATGCCGAATTTGGCAGTATTGGTCTAGAAAGTGCCTTTGGTGCTTTAAATACACTATTTCCATTAGAAGAAACTATCGCTCTATTGACTAAAGGAAAAGAGCGATTTGGAATTGAAAGTTCAAAATTAAAAGAAGGTGAAATCGCCTGCCTCACCCTTTTTAATCCGGATGGGGAATTTACTTTTGAAAGCTCTCACATTAAATCTACCTCAAAGAACAGTATCTTTTTAGGCAAATCTTTAAAGGGAAGTGTCTACGGCTGTATTAATAC
>CAYGUZ010000182.1:0-4739 GCA_964353215.1 uncultured Flavobacteriaceae bacterium | reverse complement strand
CAGTAGCGAAAAGAGCCAGAAGAAAAAAGGTTCTTAAGCAAGCAAAAGGTTACTTCGGAAGACGTAAAAACGTTTGGACAGTAGCAAAAAATGCGGTAGAAAAAGCAATGCTATATGCATACCGCGATAGAAAAAACAAAAAAAGAACTTTCCGCGCGCTTTGGATTACGCGTATTAATGCCGGTGCAAGATTACACGGATTATCTTATTCACAATTCATGGGTCAAGTAAAGTCAAACGGAATTGAACTAAACCGCAAGGTATTGGCCGATTTAGCGATGAACCACCCAGAGGCTTTTAAGGCAATTGTTGATAAGGTCAAGTAAAGAATTTATATAAACTTACCCCGCTTAAGAAATCCTACTCTCCACAGAGTGGGATTTTTTTGTACTTTTTATTTTTGCAAATCAAGAAAATGATACGTACTAAAGTTTTTCTTTTTGGATTGCTTCTTAGCTTCGTAGCTAGCTTTAGTCAAGAAAGTATAGTTACATTTTTAGCTTTAGGAGATAGTTACACTATAAGGTACCGGAGAAGATATAAATAACAATTGGCCTAATCAATTCACTCAAATACTTTTTAAGAAAGGCTATAAGACTGAATCTAAAATACTTGCTGCTGCAGGTTGGACCACAAAAAAACTTTTAATAGAAATTAAACTGAAAGACCTGCAACCAAACTATGACTTAGTCTCTTTACTTATCGGTGTCAATAATCAATATAGCGGTATGGATTTTGAGTCATTCAAAAAAGATTTTACTACCCTTTCAGATAAGTGCTCAGAACTAGTACAAGAAGACAACCGAAAAGTAATGGTTCTTTCCATACCTGATCGGAGTGTTACACCATTCGCAAGATTTAAAGATAAAGATAGAATTGTGACTGAACTAAAAGCCTATAATACCTATATAAAGGAAGAAACCGAAAAACGGAATATGCTTTATATTGAAATCACCTAACAGTCCCGAAATGCTGAAGTAAACCCTGCATTGCTAGCTTCGGATAGTCTACATCCATCAAAAAAGATGTATAAGCTTTGGGCAAAAAATTAGCAAAATGGTATTGAAAGAACTCAACTAATTTCCAAAAGCAGTGATTACTAAATTTCTTGAAGATGCCTTATCACGGTGCTCGCACAAATAGATTCCCTGCCAGATTCCCAGATTTAATTTTCCGTTCGTAATCGGCACCGTTACCGAAACTCCCATTAAGGAAGCTTTAATATGTGCTGGCATATCATCAGGGCCCTCATAATCATGTAGGTAATAGGGCATATTTTCTGGCACCATCTTATTTATATGGCTTTCAAAATCTAAACGAACCGTGGGGTCTGCATTTTCGTTTATAGTTAAACTCGCAGAAGTATGCTGTACAAATACTTGTAGTATGCCTATATTAATTTTTCTAATTTCAGGTATAGCACTTAGAACCTCATTTGTAATCAAATGAAATCCTCTAGCATAAGGATTAAGTGCGATTGCAGATTGATAAAACTTCATGAGGCTAAATTAATATAAACTTTACAGCATTACCCAGTACATAAACTACCTTTATGGCTTAATTTTTACCAATGGATTTATCAAATATAAAAATGGTCGTTACCGATATGGACGGTACACTTTTAAATTCTAATCATGAGGTAAGCGATAAGTTTTTTGAACTCTTCAAGGAATTAAAAAAAAGAGGAATCCATTTTGTCGCTGCCAGCGGCAGACAATATCATAGTATGGTTGATAAACTAGATGCCATAAAAAATGACATGTTATTCATAGCAGAAAATGGTGCTATAATCAAAAACAAAGAAGAAACACTACTTACGACACCTTTAGAAAAAAATCATATACAAACGGTACTAAATACCATTTCTTCCATGGCAGATGCACATCCCGTGCTTTGTAGCGAGAACAATGCTTATGTTAATGGTTCTTCAGATAGGTTTTTAAAACTTTTAAGTGAATATTACACACAATATAATATCGTTGAAAATCAATTGCACGTAACTGACGAAGTCTTAAAAGTCGCCATATACCATTTCGAGAGTTCTGAACAGTTCCTTTATCCGGGCGTTAAGCATTTAGAGGATAGCTTAAAAGTAAAAGTGTCAGGTGCCAATTGGGTAGATATCTCCCATACAAATGCGCATAAGGGTTTCGCTTTAGAACAGGTAATGACAGAATACGGTATTTCTTCAAATGAAGTGATAGTTTTTGGAGATTATAACAATGACATAGAAATGCTTCAATTATCTGATTATAGTTTTGCTATGGCAAATGCGCACCCTAACGTAAAAAAGGTGGCTAACTATGAAACCTCAAGCAATGATGCATATGGAGTGGAGAAAATTTTAGAAAAAATCATTTCTTAAGTCTTCTGTTTCTTTTTACGTGCAGCAGGAAACAAAACATTATTTAAAATAAGGCGATATCCGGGGGAAGTTGGGTGCAGTTCCAATTCTGTTTTTGGATCCCCTACCCTATGCTGATAGTCTTCGGGGTCGTGCCCTCCATAGAATGTAAAAAAGCCCTTACCCTTTATTCCATGAATATAACGAGCTTCATTATTTAATTTAGACTCACCTAGTACCATCACTGTAGGCTTTACCTCATCTCGGGTAAAAGAGGTTGTCTGTCCCATAAACCCTTTAACTAAAGTGGTATGGTTTTGCGTTAACATCGTGGGTACAGGATCCCATTTCGCGGAAAACTCCATTAACGAAAAATAATCTGATTCTTTAGGTATCTGGCGTTTAGCCGTCATGTCTATAGAAGAAAATTCATATCGTAAGGGGTTACGCTCCAAAACAAAATTTTGAAACGCAAAGGTTCTATCGAAATTTAATTGTGCTTGATAATTAGCATCAGATGGGTCACCATCGAACATAGGCTCACAGATATCCACCCCTTCTGCCGCCAAAGCAATATCAAAACTATCTGTAGCAGAACACATGGCAAACATGAAACCACCCCCAATAACATACCTTCTTATTTTTTGTGCTACAGCTCGTTTTTCTTGAGATACTTTAGCGTAGCCGAGTTTAGATGCACGCTCTTCGGATACCCGCTTATTTTCTATATACCACGGTGCCGCTCTGTAGGCTCCATAAAACTTTCCATATTGCCCGGTAAAATCTTCATGATGTAAATGCAACCAATCGTACAAGGCCAACTTATCCTCCAATACCTCTTCATCATATATGGTAACATAGGGTATTTCGGCATAAGTAAGTACCATAGTTACGGCGTCGTCCCATGGCTGATTGTCCTTGGGCGAATAAACAGCAATTTTTGGCGCTTTTTCTAAAATAACCGCATCTTGATTTTGAGCCGGACTACTAATTCCATCTAATATACTTTGCGCCTCACTATCAGCTAAAACTTCGAAAGAAACACCTCTAATTTGACATTCTTTTCTCACCGCATCTCCATCTGGTAATAAAAAAGAGCCTCCCCGATAGTTTAACAACCACTGTACTTTTTGTTGCTTACCAAGCATCCAATACGTAATTCCGTATGCTTTTAAATGGTTTTTCTGACTCTCCGCGTCCATAGGAATTAGTATCACAGAGGCAGAACTGGAAAACGATATGAGAAAAATTAAAACAATTAGCCCTTTAAACGAAATACCTTTAAAAAGGGACGTCATCATCTGGAGAATTGTCATCGTTAAAAGCGCTTCCAAAAGCTTCATCTGTACTCGGGAGATTTGGTGTTGCAAACGGATTTTCATCATTTTCGTTCATCTTAGATTGAAACTCAAATGGAGAATCAAAGTCATCTAAGTTATCAAACTTACCTAGATTTCCGATAAACTTTAACCTAATATTCTCTAATCCGCCATTACGGTGTTTTGCCACAATCAACTCGCCTTGGCCTTGTGTTGGTGTACGCTCTTCATCGTCCCACTCATCAATCTTATAGTATTCCGGTCTATAAATAAAAGACACAATATCTGCATCTTGCTCGATAGCTCCAGATTCCCTTAAATCTGACAACAAGGGTCTTTTACTACCTCCGCGGGTCTCCACCGCTCTGGATAACTGCGATAAGGCAATTACGGGAACATTCAATTCTTTCGCCAAGGCCTTAAGGTTCCGCGAAATTGTAGAAATCTCTTGCTCCCTATTACCGCCTTTTTGAGAGCCCCCAGCCGTCATTAACTGTAAATAGTCAATAATAATGATTTGAATATCATGTTGAGACTTTAATCGCCTTGCTTTTGCCCTCAAATCAAAAATAGATAGTGACGGGGTATCATCAATAAACAATGGTGCTTTTTCTAAAGCTTTCACCTTGACATTAAGCTGCTCCCATTCATGCTTTTCTAGCTTACCTGTACGTAGTTTTTCAGATGAGAGTCCTGTTTCCGAAGAAATGAGTCTGGTAATCAATTGTACCGAAGACATTTCACAAGAGAAAAAAGCTACTCCTTGATTGAAATCTACGGCAATATTTCTTGCCATGGATAAGGTAAGTGCAGTTTTACCCATACCTGGTCTTGCGGCTACAATGATTAAATCACTTGGTTGCCAGCCCGAAGTCAGTTTGTCCAACTTATCAAAACCAGTGGCAATACCACTCATTCCTTCTTTATTGGCAATTTCTTCGATACGCTTTTTTGCTTGAATTACCAAGTTTTGAGCGGTCTCCGCAGAGCGCTTTAAATTTCCTTGGGTAACTTCATACAATTTTGCTTCTGCGTTATCAAGTAAATCAAAAACATCCGTCGATTCACTATAGGCA
>CAYGUZ010000181.1:0-4793 GCA_964353215.1 uncultured Flavobacteriaceae bacterium | reverse complement strand
GTCTTATTCATTTTCCAGTTTCCTGCAACTATTTTGGTTCTCATGCTTTTGAATTTAATTGTGTAGATTTTAAAATTTCCTAGTTTATACTATTCTTTATTTTTAGGGCTTCTTCAATGGTGATA
Organism: uncultured Flavobacteriaceae bacterium; assembly: GCA_964353215.1. GTDB lineage: Bacteria > Bacteroidota > Bacteroidia > Flavobacteriales > Flavobacteriaceae > Croceitalea. The sequence goes on along the minus strand of CAYGUZ010000181.1, from coordinate 4,668 downwards.
TTCTTGAACTCAAAATCGTCGCCAAACAAATCTTTCCCGTATTCTTCGACCGTATTTCCAAATACTCCTTTTCGCAAAATATTTACGGAGTCGAGGTTTTGAATCGGCCAAATGAAATTTATTTCTTTGGGTGAACCTATAAAATAAGATGAACCCTGCGTTCCATATATTTGCGCCTTATCGTTATACATTAAATGCCGGTCTAGCATCATTGCGTATAGTCTAAAAGGAAGTTCACCGTTATCAGCGGCCTGCTTTATTTCATCTATGTAAGCGTCAATTTCATCAGAATGTTGAATTACGTACCATGCTGCACTTGCTGTTTTTTCTCCGACCATACTTTTTCCTGGATAGCCATGCTCTTTTATTATTTTTTCTACGTAATCTAGATTTGAACTATCAATTTCAATCTGTTTTGACCAGTTCTCAGGGATCCAATTAGCTCTATATTTTTGATCTAAGACCATTACGCTATCCAAACTTTTCTTTAAATCAAGATTGAAATAAATACCATTTTCTGGCTCTTTTAGGTTCAATTCATCTAAATCATTATAATGTACCTTTTGCAAAATAGTCCCCTTTTGAATAACTAACAATGCTGGATTTGAACGTACTATAGTTTTTAATGTGGTTTCATCTGTAAAGTAAAACTCAAAATTTAATCCGTATTCTTCAATAAATTCATTTGACCTATCTTCTCCAGAGGCCGACATGCCGATAACTTTGTAACCCTTTCTTATCGCTTCATCGGTAACTTCTTTCACTTTATGAAAAATCTCAGAATTACTTTTAGCCAAATCATAGGCAATAACCGCGACCAATCGCTCCTCGGCCAAATAAATCGATGTAAAGTCTTCACCATTTTTTTCTATGGCAAAATCATGTATTGGAGGTTCATATCCTTTTTGAATCTCCGTGGTCTCTACATCTATAAACTCCCCCTCTACACTTGGATAATCGCCGTTAGTAACCACAATCTTATCTTCACCATCGACCTTAAATCGCCAAGCATATTCATATAATGCCTTTGGCGCATCTTCAGGAACGAGCATTCCCTCTTCAATGTTAGCCCCGATCTTATAGGGCCTAAAATCTTTTACCGGTAAATGATTTAAAACATGATAGCAGAATATAATACAGCCTAAAAGCGAAAGCACCATTACCACTGCACCAGTAGCATTTTTAAATATTGATTTTATAAATTTTGATCCTGCCACCAAAACTAGAATCAACACCAATAAAATTATATCCTTGCCAAAAGACTCCCATGGCGTTAGTTTTACGGCATCACCAAAACAACCACAATCCGTAACCTTATTAAAATAGGCCGAATAAAATGTCAAAAACGTGAAGAACACAATCATTAGCAACAAACTCCAAACCGTAAATTTGGGCTTATATCCTATCAAAAGCATTACGCCTAATAATACTTCTATTATCACCACAACGATTGCAATTGCCAATGCGTAGGGTTCAAAAAAAGGCAAATCAAGCACACCTTGACTGAAGTACTCCTCCAACTTAAAAGAAAACCCAACCGGGTCGTTAAGCTTTATAAGGCCGCTTATAATAAATAGAACACCAACAAAAATTCTTGAAAAACCAACGAAATACTTCATTATCGCGATAAATGAATTAGTGCAAAAACTGCATAGTTTATAATATCTTGATAATTGGCATCAATACCTTCGCTAACCAAGGTCTTACCTTTATTATCTTCTATTTGTTTTACGCGCAATAGCTTTTGTAAAATTAAATCGGTTAAAGAGCTAACACGCATTTCTCGCCAAGCTTCACCATAATCATGGTTTTTGTTCTCCATTAAGGTTTTGGTAAGGGACGCTTTTTCGTCGTAAAGTTGAATGGCCTCTTCTAAACTTAAATCTGGCTGTTCAGAAACACCTTTGTCTATCTGAATCAAGGCCATGATCGAGTAGTTAATAATTCCCATAAACTCAGGTTGTTCTCCTTCATCAACCTTACGCTCGGCATTTTCTTGAAGACCCCGAATGCGCTGTGCCTTAATAAAAATCTGATCCGTTAAAGAAGGTAATCGTAATATTCGCCAAGCGGTACCGTAATCTTTTGTTTTTTTGAGGAATAATTCTCTACACGATTGTATTACCGCATCGTACTGTTTAGAGGTCTGCTGCATGTAAGCGCTTATTTGCGTAAATTTCGACTTTTATCAGTGCAAATACACTGTGCCAAAGATAAACAAACCTTGTAAAGCGTACATTTTTTATGACCATAAACTGCAAAGGAAAGCTTGTAGACCTATCTAAACCCAAAGTAATGGGGGTATTGAATCTAACACCAGATTCTTTTTATGACGGTGGAAAGTATAAGAATGAACCCGAAATACTAAAGCACGTTGAAAAAATGCTTTTTGAAGGGGCCACCTTTATTGATATTGGAGCATACAGTTCTAGGCCTGGGGCTACAGCTATTTCTGTCGAAGAAGAATTGCAAAGAATTACACCTATTGTAGCGCTATTGTTGAAGGATTTTCCATCTGTGGTTATTTCAATAGATACCTTTCGCAGTAGGGTAGCCGCTGAATGTTTGAATATTGGGGCCGCCCTTATAAATGATATTTCTGCAGGAAAATTAGATAATACAATGATGGATACAGTCGCCGAGTATCAGGTTCCTTATATTATGATGCACATGAAAGGAACTCCGCAGAGCATGAAAGAAATGACGTATTATGAAGATTTACTTCAAGAAGTGCTATTTTATTTTTCTGAAAGCGTAAAAGAGGCTCGGCTCAAAAAAATAAATGATATTATTTTAGACCCTGGTTTCGGTTTTGCCAAAACAATTCAACAAAACTTTAAACTATTGGCAAATCTTGATTTAGTACAAACTTTTGATTTACCAATTCTAGCTGGCCTTAGCAGAAAATCGATGATATACAAAACACTCGGCTCAACAGCGCAAAACGCGTTAAACGGCACGACAGCTTTAAACATGCAGGCCCTGATCAATGGTGCCAATATTTTAAGGGTTCACGACGTTAAAGAAGCAATGGAATGTATTGATCTTTTCAACGAATTAAAGGTCTCGAACAATTCGTAAGTAGTTCTCTTAAAATTGTTAATTTTACAAAAACACAGCGTTTGGATTTCCTAAACTTTCTTGAATTTAAAATCACAGACTTTATTGATATTATCTTGGTCGCTGTGCTCTTGTATTATGTCTATAAACTCGTACGGGGTACCGTTGCTATAAATATTTTCATAGGTATTGTTATTGTTTGGGCCCTCTGGAAGCTTACCGAATTGCTTCAAATGAAAATGATAAGCAGCATGGTAGGTGGTTTTATGAATATTGGTTTAATTGCCCTCATCATTGTTTTTCAACAAGAAATTCGCAAATTTCTTTTGATGATCGGTTCTACCAATTTTGCATCAAAGCGAAACTTCATCAAACATTTCAAGTTCTTACGTCAAGAAGGGCTTCCTACAGAGACAAATGTTGACGCTATTATAAGTGCTTGTGAAAAAATGGGCATAAGTAAAACAGGAGCTATTCTAGTCATTGAACGGAACAACAGTCTTGATTTTGTGAAATCTTCTGGAGACAAGATGAGCATCGAGATTACACAGCCTATCATAGAAAGTATTTTTTACAAAAACAGTCCGTTACATGATGGCGCCGCCATTATTCAAGACAATTACATTACCGCAACTAGGGTCATTTTACCGGTATCTAATGGTCGCAATATTCCCTTGCGTTTCGGACTTCGCCATCGCGCCGCTGTTGGCATCACTGAAAAAACAGACTCGCTATGTTTGGTTGTAAGTGAAGAAACTGGACTTGTGTCTTATATTAAAAACGGGGAATTTGTTCTTTATAAAAGCTTAGAAGAACTGACAGAAATGATTAAAAAAGACTTGGAATAATGGTTTGTAAAACTTGTGAAAATAGTTTACGATCAGATTTTAGTTATTGCCCAAGCTGTGGAGGAAAAGTCATTCGCAATCGATTGACCTTAAAAAACCTTTGGCAGGATTTAAAGTTTCAAGTTCTTGATATCGACAATACGCTATTTAAAACTTTTAGGCATCTTTTTACCAAACCAGAAGAAGTTATAGGAAGTTTTATTTCTGGTGCAAGAAAAAAGTACATGAACCCAATTAGTTACATAGCTGTTGCGATAACTTTAACAGGCATATTGGTCTTTTTTATAAAAAGAGCTTTCCCAGAAGGTATGGACTTTGATATTATGAATACAGGAGTTTATAATCAAGATACCAATAAGGCCTTAACTGATTTTATGCTCACTTTTTATAATATTCTTTTTATTTTACAAATACCAATATTGTCAATTGCTGGGTTACTCTCTTTTAGTGAAAGCAAATATTTATTTTCTGAACATTTGGTAAGCTTTATGTATATTCAAGCACAATACAGTATAATATCAATACCTGTTTCTATTTTAGTTGTTGTATTTGCACCTCAATTTTACATGTATCTGTCTATTTTAATGCTAATTGTAATGCTATCCTACAATCTCTACGTTCTAAAAAGATTGCATACATCCAATAAAGAAGATTTTCTTTTAAAAGGGTTTATTTTTATTCTACTTTTTGGAGCGGGTTACATGTTTTTATCGATAATTCAATTTGTTTGGATGTTCGCTACTGGAGTAATACAATTTGG
>CAYGUZ010000180.1:0-4801 GCA_964353215.1 uncultured Flavobacteriaceae bacterium | reverse complement strand
TACCTAAAGAGATAGGTGATGGTCAAAAACCTAAAATCGGCCAAAAAGTACTAGTTTCTTATGCGGGGTATCTAATGAAAGATGGTACGTTGTTCGACTCCAGTGATATGGACTTGGCAGAAAAGTTCGGAATACTTAATCCAGGCAGAAGAGACCAAGGCATGTACGGACCTACACCTATGGATTATAGCCCAGAAGCGCGTTTGGCGGCTGGTTTTAGAGAAGGATTGTTAACAATGAAGGTCGGTGACAAAGTACGTCTATTTATACCGCCACATTTAGGTTATGGCGATAGAGATTACGGTCCAATACCCGGTGGCTCTACCCTGGTATTCGATTTAGAGATAACCGGCATAGCGGAATAAGCCTTGTGAAACTAAATGCCAAAACTGGATTAGCGTTTTCCATAATTCCTCAAATAATTTTTGTGAAGTGGTTTGGGGCTTATCCAGAACTGGTCGAAAAATATTATAGTGAAGGAATCTATCCGATTATCTCAAAATTTTTGAGACTACTTTTCGGTTGGGTTCCTTTTTCTATGGGTGATATTTTTTACACCCTATTAGCTGCTTCAATTATTAGATATATTTATTTAAACGCTAAATCGTTCAAAAAAAAGCCTAAAAGACTATTGCTTCATCTTGGCTACACCCTCTCTATCGCATACTTTATATTTCATTTGTTCTGGGGCATGAATTATTATAGACTGCCAGTTAATGAAAAATTAGGCTTTGAAGTTGAATATACCAAAGAAGAGTTAGTGAACTTCAGCTTAGAAATGATTGGTTTGACGAACCATTTACAGGTGCAGATTACCAAAGATAGCCTTCAGCCTGTCAACATCCCTTATTCAAATAAAGAAATCTATCGTAAAACCTTAGAAAGTTATGAGACTGCCGCTACAAAGGCTTTTTCTAATTTCAAATACGAGATTCCTAGTCTAAAATCCTCTCTCTACTCGACTCCATTAACCTATATGGGCTATGGTGGTTATTTAAATCCTTTTACCAACGAAGCACAAGTAAATGCGCGAATACCTAAGCTCAGATTACCTTCTGTAAGTGGTCATGAAGTTGGTCACCAATTGGGTTATTCTTCAGAGAGTTCTACAAATTTTATAGGGCTTGTAGTCACTTATAGTAATCCGGATCGGTATTTTAAATATGCCGCACTTACCCATATACTTGCTTACTGCCTTTCAGATTTAAAAGAAAAAGATGAAGCAGCATTTGAAATGGTGCTGACCAAACTTAACGAAGGTATCAAGCAAAATTATCGAGAACTGACTGCCTTTTGGGACCAATATCAAAACCCAACTGAGCCAATTTTTAAATCCATTTTTAACACTTTTTTAAAAGTGAACAATCAAGAAGATGGTATTCAAAGCTATAATGGTGTAGTAGGTTTATTGATCAATACCGATAAAAATTACTGGTACACCTTGTACCAGAATGAATCGTATTTGCAGAAGTGAACACGTTCTGCTACCTTAGGGGAAACTAATTCAATCGAACACAATATGAAAATGCGACTTCTGACGCTTGGCCTACTTTGGTGCGGCGCGACCCTGTTTGCACAAGACTACTTCCCTGAAAATGATGGTGTAAAATCAAAGAATAACAATTACTACGCCTTCACTAATGCTAAAATTTATGTGACGCCAACACAGGTCATCCAAAATGGAACTTTACTCATCCAAAACGGAAAAGTAGTTCAAGCAGGCAGTTCGGTATCAATACCGAAAAATGCAGTAGTGGAAAACCTAAACGGAAAATCCATTTATCCCTCTTTTATCGATGTCTATTCCAAATTTGGCGTAGAACAACCTAAGCGAAAATCTGGAGGAGGACGTTCTCCCCAATATGAAGCTGAACGGGATGGTTTTTATTGGAATGACCATATAATGCCAGAAAACGCTGCTATAGCCAGTTTTAAATATGATGATAAATCGGCCAAAGAACTGCGTGAAGCAGGCTTCGGGGTTGTAAATTCTCACATTCATGATGGCATCGCTCGTGGAACAGGAGTTTTAATAGCTCTAAATGGCGAAGGCACCGACGCTAACCGTATTTTAGATGATAAGTCAGGCCAGTTTTTTTCACTTACTAAAAGTGTTACCAAAAGACAGTCTTACCCAACCTCTTTAATGGGCGCCCTAGCCTTGCTAAGGCAATTTTATAAAGATGCCGATTGGTATGCGCAAGGCAATTCAGCTACCAAAGACCGTTCTATAGAGGCTTTGTTAGAAAATAAAGGCTTAGTACAATTTTTTGAAGCAAAAGATAAAGGGCATGTGCTAAGGGCCGATAAAATAGGTGACGCAAATGGTATTCAGTATGTTATTTTAGGAGGAGGCAATGAATATGAGCGTATCGCTGAAATAAAAGCCACCAATGCCAAATTGGTAATTCCTGTTAATTTCCCGAAAGCCTACGATGTTTCCAACCCTTATCAAGCGGGCTATGTTTCACTTGCAGATATGCGCAAATGGAATCAGGCCCCAAGCAATCCAAAAGTATTGGCGGAGAATGGTGTAACTTTTTCCCTGACCCCGTACAGTTTAAAATCGCCTGGCGCTTTTAAAGAAATGGTATTGAAAGCCATACAATATGGCCTACCAAAAAGTAAAGCTTTAGAAGCCTTAACCACTGTACCTGCCCAGATACTTGGCAAAGGCAATAGTTTAGGAAGCTTAAAACCTGGGGCGTACGCTAACTTTTTAATTACTTCAGGAGATATTTTTGAGAAATCTACCACCCTCTTTGAAAATTGGGTGCAGGGCACCAAAAATGTTATTGAGGATAAAGACATAAAGGATATTAGAGGGGTTTATGATTTAGCCATACAGGGAAAATCATACACGTTGGATATTTCTGGTAAAAGTGACAAACCCAAAGTAGAGGTAAAACAAGATACCCTTAAATTAACTTCAAAAATAGCGTATAATGCCAATTGGCTAGATTTAAGCATTACCACAAAAGAAGATGCTGAAATTTATCGTATGACCGCAGCTGTTACGGCAGCCTCCGACAACCTGAGCGGAAGGTTGATATTACCTGATGGCACAGAAAGTTCATTTACCGCAATTAAAAAATCAAATTTCGAAGAAAAGAAAGACCAAAATAAGGATGCCTTACAAGCACCAAAAATAATGCCGGTTACCTACCCTAATTTAGGTTATGGATACGCTCAAAAACCAAAATCGGAAAACATACTATTTAAAAATGCTACAGTTTGGACAAGCGAAGATGACGGTATTCTTGAAAACACCGATGTACTTATTAAAAATGGTAAGATTGCTAAAATTGGACAGAATCTAAGTGCAACAAGTGCCAAAATAGTCGATGCGACGGGCAAACACTTGACGGCAGGAATCATAGACGAACATAGCCATATTGCAGCCCTAGCCGTTAATGAAGCTGGACACAACAGTACGGCGGAAGTAAAAATGGAAGATGTAGTCGATGCTGAAGATATAAAAATCTATCGCTCTCTAGCTGGCGGGGTTACTTCTTTACAACTGCTTCATGGTTCGGCAAATCCTATCGGAGGTAGGTCGGCGATAATAAAATTAAAATGGGGAGAAGAAGCGGACGGACTCATTTATGAAAATTCTCCAAAGTTCATCAAGTTTGCCCTTGGTGAAAACGTCAAGCAATCCAACTGGCAGAGTTTTTCAAGATTCCCGCAAACCCGTATGGGTGTGGAACAGGTTTTTATGAACTACTTTCAAAGAGCCAAAGAATATGATGCTAAGAAAAAGGCAGGTCGACCCTACCGATACGATGAAGAAATGGAAGTACTTGCCGAAATACTGAACGGTGAGCGTTTTATCAGCTGTCATTCTTATGTGCAGAGTGAAATCAATATGATGATGAAAGTTGCCGAAAAGTTTGGGTTTCGATTAAATACCTTCACTCATATCTTGGAAGGTTACAAAGTAGCCGATAAAATGGCGGCCCATGGTGCCGGAGCGGGAACATTTAGTGATTGGTGGGCCTACAAATACGAAGTAAACGATGCCATACCCTACAATGCGGCAATTATGCAAAAACAAGGGGTTACCGTTGCCATAAACAGTGATGACAGGGAAATGATTCGAAGATTGAACCAAGAAGCTGCAAAAACAGTAAAATATGGTGGTATGACGGAACAAGAAGCTTGGAAAATGGTAACCATAAACCCCGCTAAACTTTTACATTTAGATGATAGGGTAGGTAGCATCAAAGAAGGAAAAGATGCAGATGTTGTGCTTTGGTCAGGTCACCCCATGTCGATTTATAGCAAAGCCGAAAAAACCTTGATCGAAGGAGCTACTTATTTTGATTTGGAACAGGACAAACAGAAACGGTTGGCCATTAAAAAAGAACGGACCGAGTTGATTGATATGATGCTGAAAGAAAAATCTGGAGGTGGAAAAATGCAAGGACCCAAGCAGAGTGTAAAAGAGAATTTCACTTGTGAAACTTTGTAAGCATGAAAAATCTAAAAGAAAACAACGTATTTAAAATGAATACAATGAAAACGAAATTATTTTCAATTATAGCATTCGCTTTTTTTATTGGGCTTCAAGCACAACAAACACCGGCTCCTACCCAGACTGAAGCTATTACTGTAGAAGGCGCGACCGCCCATTTGGGTAATGGGGAACTTATAGAAAATTCGTTGATAATTTTCGAAAATGGCAAACTTACTTTTGTAGGTAGTGCAACAAACAAAATTGCCAGAAAAGGAAAAGTTGTAGATGCAAAGGACAGACATATTTATCCGGGTTTTATAGCTCCTGCCAAAACATTGGGGC
>CAYGUZ010000179.1:0-4804 GCA_964353215.1 uncultured Flavobacteriaceae bacterium | reverse complement strand
CCGTTAGTGCCATCGCTTCAATTTTTGATCAAAAGAAAAAGTTTAGACTTGCTTTATCTCCTGAAGGAACCAGAAAAAAGGTAAATGATTGGAAAACTGGGTTTTACTATATAGCCAAGGCTGCGAACGTTCCAATTGTGATGGTTACTTTTGATTATGGAAAAAAACAGATTGCAATATCAGAGCCTCATTTTACAACCGATGACAAAGAGGCAGATTTTCAGCTTTATAAATCTTTTTTCAAAGGGGTTGTCGGTAAAGTGCCTGAATATAGTTTTTAATTTTTAGCCGACCCTTCACCTTAGACGTAAAAACCCTTTACATACCATACATCTATAGTTGAATGTGAAGTAAAATTGGTTTAAAAAAGGATCAACTCGGTGAATGTTTTTAGGTCTTTCTTAAAACTTTCGGAAGTTTTTTCTCCTTTTTTTTTGTGTTTCCCGGAAAGATGAGGTTTGTGCTTGAATAAGAGCCACCAAACGTTTTGGCAGCAGTGTATACTTGTTTTGTAGCATCAATAACCTGCGCTTCAGAAAGTTCTTTTAGCGGATGCGTAAATACGGACCATATAACTTCATCACTCAAAGCATATTTTACATCTAAGGCCGAATGAAAGTTGGCTACCAGGGCATTTAAGAGCTCTTCTTCATCTATTTTTTCGCGTTCTATTATTGGAGAAATTATGCGCATCCGGTTTGCATTTTCGTCAAATACACAGATAAGCATAGTATCATCGATTAAAAATCGATAAGAGTTTCCATTTATCTGTAATGTATCCGATTCTTGTTGAAGTATTTCTAAAAGAATTTCAGAATTCATTTCTTGAGAAAAACTACTAATACTGAATAACGAAGCAAAAACTGAAAAAAGTAAATAACGCATACAAGATAGATTTATCGAATAGTCGATAAAACCTGCAATCATTTACAAATGAATAACTATAAATTGATGATTTACTCTTTCATTGTATGATATACGTTCTGTACATCATCATCTTCCTCTATTTTTTCCAATAGTTTTTCCACATCTGCAACCTGTTCTTCGTTCAACTCTTTGGTTACTTGCGGAATGCGCTCAAAACCTGAAGATAAAATTTCAATTTCTCTATTTTCCAGTTCTTTTTGAATGGCTCCAAAACTTTCGAAAGGCGCATAAATCAATATACCATCTTCATCAACAAAGACTTCTTCTGCACCAAAATCTATAAATTCCAATTCGAGTTCTTCGGCATCAATACCATCGGAGGGAATTCTGAAATTACAGGTATGGTCAAACATAAATTCTACAGACCCCGAGGTTCCTAAACTTCCGTTACACTTATTAAAATAGCTTCTAACATTGGCCACTGTTCTGGTGTTATTGTCAGTAGCTGTTTCTACTAAAATTGCTATGCCGTGCGGCCCATAGCCTTCGAATAAAACTTCTTTGTAGTCTCCAAGACTTTTATCACTGGCCCTTTTAATGGCTCGTTCGACATTATCCTTGGGCATATTCACAGACTTGGCGTTTTGTATAACAGCCCTAAGTCTTGAATTGGAATCTGGGTCGGGGCCACCTTCTTTGACGGCCATAACAATGTCTTTACCAATACGTGTAAAGGCCTTTGACATTGCGGACCAACGCTTCATTTTACGTGCTTTTCTAAATTCAAAAGCTCTTCCCATACATTATAATTTTAAGGATATGCACAAATTAACAAAACCAATAGGATAATCACAAACCTACTGGGCGTAATTAGGGATTGACTATGTTTTCAATAGTAGTGGCCAAATCAAAGTCTTTTTGGGTTATGCCATTCACATCGTGCGTGTTCAATTTTATGGTGAGGGAATTGTAGACATTTTCCCAATTCGGATGATGACCTTGCGCTTCGCATTCAAAGGCAATCTCGGTCATTTTTGAAAAGGCTTCTTTAAAGTTTTTGAACTTGTACGATTTTGTAATAGCATCTTTTTCAAAAATCCATCCATTTAACGCCGAAAGTCTTTCGGCAATCTGATTTTCATCTAGTTTTTCCATAGGTCACTAAATTAATCAATTCAATCTACCATTAGGTGGTGATCTATAATTTCCTGAAATGTTATTCTTAGGTTTTTAGGTAATTTATTTTTTTTAGGCAGGGCCGCAAGATACCGGTCCTCATTAGTGGTGTAGACCTTTTTTAGCAGAGGATGAAAGTTTCCTAAACGCTTAATAAGCTCTTTAATAAAATCTTCATGATGTACCAAATCAGTACTTCCTAAGTGATAAATGCCATATTTATCTTGATTTATCAAATAATGCACTTGTTGCATTAACTTATCATCATTGGTTACATTGATAATCAAATTGGGAAAAACCTCAATAGGCTCATTACTGTCTAGAAGCGTTTTTAGTTCTTTGACCCTAGGAGAAGTATTTCCGAATACCATAGGCACTCGTAAAATAGCCGTTTTTGATTTAGGCATACGCATCATCATGTTTTCTATGCGGATTTTTAATCTACCGTAAATACTTTCAGATAAGGTCTTATCGGTCTCATATGAAGGAAACTTGCTGTAAGCATCAAAAACGTTGGCAGAAGATATAAAATAGAGTTTACAGTTATGCTTAGATAAATACTCCATTAAGTGAGTATGCGCCTGAACTTGTGCAGTAAAATTCCCTCTTAATGATGAAATAATAAAATCTGGCCGTACTTTTTCAAGAACTTGAAAAATATCGTCTTCCTCTAAGTCATAAGACAAAAACTGTTTATTGTAAGCGAATGATTTATTTGAGTAATAGGTGCCGTAAGTATCGAAATAATTACAAAGTTCCTTATAGAGTGAATTTCCGATAAATCCGCTTGCCCCTAGGATTAAAATTTTCTTCTTCAATTGAAGTTATTAACTTTTATAGAAAGGCAGTTTTACCACTGTTGCCGGTAAGGCGTTCTTACGAACTTGAATATTTATTTTGCTACCCAATTCAGAAAATATTTTAGGAACATAACCTAAGCCGATACCTTTTGCTAAAGAGGGCGACATTGTTCCAGAGGTAACTACACCAATTTTCTTTCCTTGTCCGTCGACAATATCATAACCCTGTCTTGGAATTCCACGCTCATCCAATTCAAAAGCAACTAGCTTTCGTTCAGTTCCTCGTGCTTTTTCTTTGGCTAGCGCTTCACTATTTACGAAATCTTTTGTGAATTTGGTCACCCAACCCAACCCGGCTTCTAAGGGTGAAGTAGTGTCATCAATGTCGTTTCCATACAGGCAATAGCCCATTTCTAATCGTAAGGTATCCCTTGCGGCAAGTCCTATTGGCTTTATGCCATAGCTGCTGCCAGCTTCTAAGACTTTGTTCCAGACCTGTTCAACTTCAGTATTTTTGCAATAGATTTCAAACCCGCCAGAACCAGTATACCCTGTTGCAGATATAATCACATGTTCTATACCGGCAAAATCACCGACTATAAAGTTGTAGAACTTGATATTGGCCAAATCGTGCGAAGAAAGTGACTGCATCGCTTCGACCGCTTTTGGGCCTTGAATAGCAAGTAACGAATAGTCTTCAGAAATATTAAGCATTTCAGCACCTATGGTTTCATTGTAGTTCGAAATATGATTCCAGTCTTTATCAATGTTTGAGGCATTTACCACAAGCAAATAGGTTTCATCTTCAACTTTGTAAATAATTAAATCATCAACAATACCACCATTTTCATTTGGCAAATAACTGTACTGTGCTTTGCCAATAGTTAGTTTAGAGGCGTCGTTTGAACTAACTTTTTGAATCAGTTCTAAAGCTTTTGGACCCTTTATTAAGAATTCTCCCATGTGAGAGACATCAAAAACACCCAAGGCTTTTCGAACAGTTTCATGCTCAATATTTACACCTTCATAGGAAACAGGCATGTTATAACCGGCAAAAGGAACCATTTTGGCTCCAAGTGATTCGTGTACTTGGGTAAGTGCAGTATTTTTCATCTGGTACTATTTAATTTTTACTGTTAGATGTAATTTGCCATTAATCATTGGTAAGGATCTAAAAATCCGCGGCTCATATCATCTTTCAATATTTGAAGGCGTAAAAATATTGAAATATTAGCGTTCAATTGAAAATACCTTCTATTGTTTTTTATCTTTTTAATAAGTAGGATTTTAGTTCTTGGTAGGTACCTATCCTGATCGACGTTTTTTCTCTATCCATAACTTTTGCTATTTGGGCCGGTATTTCTGGGGTAATAGCTAAAGTTTCTTTTACCACATCAAGAAATTTAACGGGATGCGCAGTTTCTAAAAATATACCGTAGGTGTCAGGATTAAGTTTTTGATATTTTTTAAGGCCTAGATAGCCTACAGCACCATGCGGGTCACTTACGTATTTCGAACGCTTATAAAGCTGTTGCATTGCCTCTCTAGTTTCGGTGTCATTGAACGAGTAGGAGGAAAGGTTTTCGACAAGTACTTCGAAATCATTTTGATATAAATGACGAATACGTATAAAATTGCTAGGGTCACCAACGTCCATGGCGTTTGATATTGTCGCAGTCGATGGTTTAGGTCGATATTCGCCGTTCTCCATAAACTTTGGTACAGTGTCGTTAACATTGGTTGCGGCTACAAAGTGTTTTACGGGCATGCCCAATTTCTGGGCCACCATTCCGGCACAGACGTTTCCAAAATTTCCGGATGGGATTGAGAAAACGATTTCCTTTCCTTTTGATTTAGCTTGTTTGTAAGCAAAAAGAAAATAGAACAATTGCGGCAACCAACGTGCCACATTTATACTATTTGCTGATGTTAATTTTCTCTTTGTATTGATTTCTTTATCC
>CAYGUZ010000178.1:0-4876 GCA_964353215.1 uncultured Flavobacteriaceae bacterium | reverse complement strand
CTCATTGAACTGACGGTTGGTTACTTCGGTGATATCCATAAAAAAGCCATTAACGATCACCTTATGTTTTGGTTTCTCGTGATTCATAGCATACTTGTCGTGATCAACTGCACCTTGAACAAAACTTCCACCAGGTATCCAAACCATGCCCAATGGAGGTTTTATATTCTGGGGCGGAACTATTTTTACTTTATAAACCGCCTCATCTTTTGTCTTCTTTCCGCTTTTCTTTTGAGTATTGTTACATGCACTAAAAAGAAATAAACTTGTAAGTAAGAACAGAAATCTATACGTCATAAAATTGATTTAATTATTCAAATAATAGCCAAAAATATCAGTTCAATTCTATCCGCAAAATCGATTTTATTTAACATTGTAATAAAATCTAATGGTTTAATGAACTCAAAACCGGTTAGAATACTATTGCTCAAAAAAAGAAAAATAATCCAAATTCAACAATTTCAAATATTTTTATTATCTAATTTAAATGTTCTTTAGAGCATTTTTCAACACTTTTCATCTTTATAATTACGTTGATATCTACTAATCATCAATAGTATTGTTCATTCGCTTCTTGGCAAATTGTTCTTTACTGCCTGTTTTCATATCGGCATATCTAGGGTCGGGAATATAGTCTTGCTTTTGCATTTTAATGACTTCAATACTCAAAAAACCAAATTCACTGACCACCTTACCATAAAAACGATAGATTCCCTTACCTCTAAAGCGATACTTAACTGCAACCGGCGGAAAAAGCACAGTATCAAAGACTTCACCATACTGATCTAGTAGTGTAGCAAAATACATCCGTTTTCCTGTGTGGGTGCTTGTGTTTTTAACGGCCACCAAATACCCATAAATATCAATATGCCCGTTTAGGTGTTTTTGAAGATCTCGTTGCCCATTAGTACTTTTGGGTTGTTGTAAAAGAAGCTCAAAAGGACTACACAAGGGGAAGCCCAAGAGCTCCCACTGTTCGAAAGCGTTCTCTGTATTTGTGGCATATAACTTCGGAATTTCAAATTTTTGATCCTTGGCCGTGAAAAGTTTAGGGTGAGATGAACGTTTGTTTTTTGAAAGTAGCATGTGAGCTTTCCATAATAATTCGTGTTTGTTGACTTGAGTGAACCTAAAAGCATCTATTCTAATAAGAATACTCAACTGCTCTATCGAAATGATGACACGGTCCAAAAAATCTTCAAGCGATAGAAACATTCCTTCCGCTGTGCGTTCTTTTATGATACGCTCCATAACACGCTGTTCTAGATCACGCAAATACATCATTCCCAAATAAATAGACTTTCCATAAATCACATTAACAATTTGACCCTGGTTAATGCAAGGTGGGTGTATCGTTGCCCCCATCATACGGGCATCGTGTACATAAAATTCAGAACGGTAAAATCCGCCTCCATTGTTAAGTACTGCAACCATATATTCCAGTGGAAAGTAGGCTCTCAGAAATAAACTCTGATAGCTTTCTACCGCATAAGACGCCGAATGGCCTTTTGCGAAAGCGTAACCCGCAAAACTGGCTACTTGATACCATACCTCATCGATCAATTTTTCATCATACCCCTTTCGCAGACAATTGGCCCGAAACTTGGTCTTTACTTTTTCAAACTCTTCTCTAGACCTAAACTTACCGCTCATTCCCCTTCGCAGAACATCGGCCTCACCAAGCGTTAAACCTGCAAAATAATGGGCAACCTTAATCACATCTTCTTGGTATACCATAACCCCATAGGTATCTGGCATAATATTCAACATCACAGGATGCCCCTTTTCTTCTGCCCTACCAGAATTACGATGCCTCAGAATATATTCTCGCATCATTCCGCTTTTTGCGACGCCAGGCCGTATAATTGAACTCGCTGCGACCAAGCCTAGATAATTATCTACCTCCAACTTTTTAAGCAGCATACGCATAGCAGGAGATTCCACATAAAAACAACCCATACACTGTGCCGTTTTTATTAAATTATTAATAACGGGGTCTTTATAAAAGCCTGAAACATTGTGAATATCAAAATTTGCTTTATCTGGCTGGTTTTGTTTTACGATGGCTACGGTATCCTTTATTTTTCCTAAACCCCGCTGTGCGAGAATATCAAACTTGAATAGGCCAACATCTTCTGCAATGACCATATCAAAATGCACCGTGGCGAAACCCTTTGGGGGCAAAAAAGTGGCAGAAAAATGCTGCAAAGGCTTTTCACTGATAAGAATACCACTTGCATGAACACTCACATAATTGGGCATCCCTTCTATCAGCTTTCCGTACTTAAGTACGAGTTTGGCCATACTATCCATACTCGAAGAAACACCTTTACCTTCACTAAGCGCATCTATCTCTTCTTTGGGCAGCCCGAAAACCTTGCCCAGTTCTCGTACCACACCTTTGTATTTGAACGTAATATAGGTGCCGACAAGGGCAACATGGTCAAAACGGTCAAAAATATAGCGGGTCATGGCCTCACGGTCTCGCCAAGAAAAATCAATATCAAAATCTGGGGGATTGGTACGGTATAAATTGATAAACCGCTCAAAATACAAGTCTAAGGCTATAGGATCTACATCTGTAATATAAAGCAAGTATGCGACAATACTATTCGCACCACTACCTCGGCCTACATAAAAAAAACCTTGTTCGCGAGCCTTAGCCGTAATATCCCAATTGATAAGAAAGTAGGATACAAAGTTCTTGGCCTTGATAAGCTCCAGTTCTTTTTTAAGCCTTTCTTCAATTACATGGGATATTTTTCCCTTGTAACGCATGGGCAAACCTCTAATACATAAATTTTTCAATAAACGCTCATCCTCTTCCCTACTACTGCTATAAAACTTTAGATTTTGAGAATCTCGATCGACAGAAAAATCAAAATCAATACTGCATTCGTTAAGTAAGCGCTCCGTATTCTCAAGAATATAGGTATGTTCGGAAAAAGCCTTGATCAAATTCTCTAAGGGGTACATTTTTTCATCTTCACCGGCAACTTCACTATCATCTAACTTACTTAAAAGCACATTTTTAGCTATGGCCCGTAACAATCTGTGGGCATTAAAATCACGTCTATTTCTAAAAGTTACCGGTTGCTGTACCACTAACTTATTGGCATGTTTCTTTATTCTTGAAAAAGGAAGTCGTCTTAAATCTTTTGTAGAAACCCCGATAAATTCGTGTGCTAAAAACTCCTCTTTGTCACTCAAAAGTATTGCCTCAAATGGATAGACTACAAAAACATTTTTAAAAGCAGGTGCGTGTATAGGAATTTCAATTTTATGATGGAGATAGTATGATAAAAACTCGTTGAGTTCTTGGTAACCCTTATTATTCTTGGCAATACCAAGAAAACATTGATTAACTCCGTTTCTAAAATCAATACCTAAAATAGGCTTAACACTATACTTAGGAGCTTCTCTAACAAAATTCAAACAGGCCGAAGTGTTGTTGATATCGGTTAATACCAGTTGCTTAATATGGTTCTCTTGGGCTAACTTGAGCAGGTCCTTTTCAGAAAAAGTTCCGAATCGTAAACTATAGTATGTATGGCAATTGAGATGGATCGTAATCTTAGATTTAATTATTTGCTTATTGTTTTCTATGCGCCAAAACTATCGGAGGTTGGCCATTAAAAGGGTTATGCATTCTACCAATGGTTTTTGCACCCATAGCCGATGCCCTAAAAACCGAGCGATCTCCATAACGGGCGCGCACACGATCCATCGCCTTGTACAGGTTCAATGCCTCCTCCGTGTCATCAAAAAGATTGATCTGATAATTGCCCGACACCAAATGACTAAAGCGAATTCCTACCAAGCGCACCAACATACGTTTGTTGTACAGTGAATCAAATAAACCCATAATCTTAGGAATAAGAATATGATCGGCACTCGTATAGGGAATACGCATTTGTTTAGAATAGGTGTTAAAATCTGAATACCTGATCTTAACCGCGATACATGCTGTAAGCTTTTCTCCACGGCGTAATTGAAAAGCAAGATTTTCTGCCATCGCCAATAGAATACCACGAAGTTTTATCACATCTATCGTATCACGGTCAAACGTACGCTCATTTGAAATGGACTTTCGCTCATGAAACGGAATTACCGGGGTATTATCAAGTCCATTAGCTCTTTTCCAGATAACCCCTCCATTAGCTCCAAGGACTCTTTTCATGATGTCCACGGGCATTTCTTGTATGGTTTTTACTTGCCGAATACCAAGGTTACGCAATGTCTGATAGGTCTTATCGCCTACCATGGGTATTTTTTTTACGGAAAGAGGCGCCAAGAATGGTTTCTCATAACCGAAGTCTATCTTTAACTGACTATTGGGTTTAGCTTCATTAGTAGCCACCTTAGAGACTACTTTATTTACCGAAAGTCCGAAAGATATGGGCAACCCGGTTTCTTGTATAATTTTTTGGCGCAGCTCAGAGGCATATTTATAACTACCGAAAAAGCGGTCCATTCCAGAGAGGTCGGCATAGAATTCATCAATACTCGATTTTTCAAATACAGGTACTGCCTCTTTTATAATCTCGGTAACATCGTCAGAAAATCTACTGTAAGTACCTGCATTTCCTTTTATGACCCTAGCTTCAGGGCATAATTCCCTTGCCATTCTCATGGGCATACCCGAATGAACACCATAACCCCTGGTTTCATAACTACAGGCAGCTACGACACCTCTGTCGGTAATACCACCTACCAATAATGGCACGTTCTGTAGCTCGGAGTTTAGCCTGCGTTCCACGGACACAAAAAAAGTATCCAAATCTAAATGTAAAATGGTCTTGTTCACTATCTCAAAAAGGATAGCTAATTTATGGAATAAATCCAAATAATTGGATTTATTCCATAATATTTGATC
>CAYGUZ010000177.1:0-4889 GCA_964353215.1 uncultured Flavobacteriaceae bacterium | reverse complement strand
TCTCGGGGCTTCGTCAGTTAGAATTCAACAAGAAACCCAAAAGTTTAGAAATCTACTGGATGGTTTTCCATCCAAATATATGTGGGGAGGATGGTCAAATGAAAAAGAAACGGTGCGCAAAGACGTTGCTAATTTATTCTCTGTTACCGGCGAAGAAATAGTATTGATTCATAATACTACTGAGGGCATGAATCTTATCGCTAGAAGTTTTGATTTGCAACCAGGAGATGAAATTATTCTGGCCAATCATGAACATGCAAGTGGAACCATTCCTTGGGAAGTTTGGCAAGAAACTAAAGGTGTCAAATTGGTGCGACCAGAATTACCTATTCTACCCAAAAGTATTGATGAATCGACCACAGTTTATAGCAAGGCAATTACACCTAAAACAAAGCTAATATCCATGTGCCATATCGTCAACACCAACGGGATGATACTACCTGTAAAAGAGTTAAAACAAAGCCTTTGGGAAAAGCATGGTATTGATTGCAGGCCCATGAGTAGTCACGGGCTCAATGCCCCCAGATTATCTTTTGCTATTTATAGCACCAAAAAAGATATTGATTATTTGGTCAATGCACTTGAAACAATCGCTAGTTGAATAGGTTAAGATTCTATTTTATGAATCTTTACTTTAATCGACTTGCTAATTGGGGTTTTGCTTTTATCTGCAAAGTGATTGTGCGGCACTAAGACATTGGTTTCTGGAAAATAGGCAGCTAGATTCCCTTTAGGGATGTTATATGGAATAATAACGAAACTTTGGGCTGTGCGTTCTGTATTGTCATAATTACTTGTGATGTCTACTACATCAAGTTTCTTCAGATTCAGTTTCTCTAAATCGTTTTTGTTGATGAACAAGACCCTTCTTTCATTATGGACGCCTCGATACCGATCATCTAAACCGTAAATGGTCGTATTGAATTGGTCATGAGAGCGTATGCTCATGAGCACAAATTCATTGGTCTTTAAATCATGCTTAGGTAATCTATTAATGGTCAATTGCGCCTTTCCATTCGGTAATTTGCTAAAATCCAATTCGCGAACGTTATTGGGTAAATAGTAGCCAACCCCTTTAGAACGTTCGTCGGTTTTTTCAAAACCTTTGATGACCTTATCAATAAGTTGCCGCACCAGACCATAATCTTGACCAAGTGTTTTCCAATCCATCGCATGTTTGCCTTCAAAATAAGTATGCGCAAGGTTGGCAATGATTTCAGGTTCGCTCATTAGATTTTCTGAAGCAGGTTTTAATATCCCTTTCGACTGCGTAACCCGCCCCATACTATTCTCAACGGTAAAATTTCGTTGTTTTCCATCTTTTAAATCTTTTTCTGAGCGCCCTAGCGTTGGTAAAATCAAAGCAGTTTGACCAGTAACCAAATGTGTGCGATTTAGTTTGGTGCTCACTTGCACAGTAAGTTCACATTGTTGCAATGCCTCGGCTGTATATTTTGTATCTGATGCGGCCATTAGAAAATTACCACCTAAGCACATAAATACCTTGGCTTTGCCTTCATGCATGGCCTTTATTGCCCCAACCGTATCTACCCCTTCCTTTGTCGGAGGTATGAAGCCCAGGTGTTTTTCAATAGTTGCGTTTAACTCAGTATTCACAAAATGTTGAATACCAACAGAGCGGTCTCCTTGCACATTACTATGACCACGAACAGGGCAAGTGCCGGCAAAGGGTTTTCCGATAGCACCTTTTAAAAGAAGGAGATTTACGCATTCACGTATATTTTCTACCCCATTTTTATGTTGGGTAAGGCCCATTGCCCAGCAGACAACAATTTTGGATTTTTTGGCCAGTAGCGCTACCGTTTGGTTTACTTTTTCTTCAAGAACGCCACATTTTTCCAGTAAGTCTTTTTCATCATAACTATTGATATCCTCTAGTAACTCATTATATCCTTGTACATAAGTATTGATAAAATCGTGATCAAAAACCGATTTGTCTATAACGTCAAGCTTTGCCAATCGTTTTAAAATTAATTTGACCAAAGCAATATCTTGATTGATTTTTACCTGCAAATGAATATCGGCCAAAGCTGTGCCATTACCTACCAGACCTTTTAAATTTTGTGGATTTCGAAAATTGATGAGTCCGGTTTCTTCTAAAGGATTTATACTAATAACCGTACCCCCTTTTTTCTTGCATTTTTCTAAGGCAGATAACATTCTCGGATGATTGGTGCCTGGGTTCTGCCCTGCAACAATGACCACTTCTGCTCCATATAAATCCTCTAATTTTATGGAGCCTTTGCCAATTCCTAAAGTTTCACCCAGTGCTACACCGCTACTTTCATGACACATATTAGAGCAATCGGGCATATTGTTAGTGCCCAGCGCGCGGGCGAACATTCCGTATAAAAAGGCAGCTTCGTTACTAGAGCGGCCAGAAGTATAAAAAATAGCTTGATCTGGGGAAATTAATTTTTTTAATTGTTGGGCTATTAAGTCAAAGGCGTTTTGCCAAGTAATGGGTTCGTAATGACTGCTTTCAGGCTTTAGCACAAGGGGCGCTACCAATCTTCCAACTTTGTTGAGCTCATAATCTGTGAGTTGAGAAAGCTCTTCTACAGAGTGCTTTTTAAAGAAGTCTATGTCGGCTTTTGAGGTGGTGGCTTCATCAGCCAAGGCCTTTGCACCATTTTCGCAATACTCGGCAATTTTAGAAGGTTTTTCAGGGTCTGGCCAAGCACAGCTTGGGCAGTCGAAGCCGTCTTTTTGGTTCATTTCCAACAAGCCCTTCATTGACCTTACTATTCCCATTTCCTTAAAACTATGGCGTAATGCCTCCTTGACACCCAATAAACCTGCGGCATGGGTTACAGGTTCTCTTAATTCAAGCCCAGTGAAGGCTATTTTGCCCGTATAAGAAACCTTTCGCGTACTATTTTTTTTCATAGGGAACCGAATTTAAGCTTCAGTCGATTTTGGATTAGGGTAATTATCGGATTGATCTTCTAGTCTATTATCTAAACATGCAAAATCTTTTTCTACAAGTATCAATAGGTTTTTGTTCTCAGTTAGTTCTTGTATATTTTCAAAACCAATTTCATTTGTATTGTACCAATCGTGACCAATGTTATAGGGGAGATAACATGTGATTTTATTATCCTGAAAGCTTACACTTTGGGTATCATGCTTTTTTGATAATTCAACTGCATAAACAAAGTCTTGATTTAAAAATTCGGTTTTATCTTCTATATGCCCTGTACTACAGAGCCTTTGTACTTCAGATTTGGTTAATCTAAACCGTATTGTATTTCCTTTAATTCTAATTTTCATTTCAAAAAAAATGGCTTACCACTAAAATTATGGCATTAAACCATAACAATCTATGAGTTCACATCATTTTTTATGTATTACCACTGTATCAGTATACTTTTATCTTGTTACTAATTAAGAAAGTAAATTTTTTCATTTTCATATAGTGTTCTCGTAAAAGGGTTTTGCCAACTGGTGAAGCCCTTTTTTAATTGGTAGAATTTACGAACCAGTCAAAAGATTATTGTAGATAAATTATGGCCTTGATAGAAGTCCAATCCACTTTTTTATTTTAAAAGTAAAAGCTTTACTATCTTTGTAGTGTTGTGTTGGGCTTTAATTCGATACACAGAATTAAAGCTAGGTATTGCATTAATTTGCAAACCAATGAAAGGCTTTCCTTTTGGGAGGCTTTTTTTGTGTCTAAAACTTGGTGTGAATTACATGATGGGCTTGCAACAAAAAAGTATCAAGAGACCGCTGCAAGACCTAAGCAAATAAAGATTAAGAAACTTACTGAAAATCCTAAGAAAGCTAGGGCTATTATTGCTGTCTGTATGCAGCGTGATCCAAATGAGAGTTTGCCTGAATGGGAGGAGGTAGCAGCAACTGCAATGGCGGTACGGAATATGTGGTTGGCAGCGACCGAAATGGGTATTGGTAGTTACTGGAGTTCACCGGAACTCATAAAAGATATGGGCGAGTTCTTTGATTTAAACGAAGGGGAAAAATGTCTAGGCTTTTTCTTTTTAGGATATTTTGATGAAGAACTGAGTGAAGGTACGCGACAACCTATTGCAGATAAAGTGGAGTGGATAAAATAAAAGTATATTAGCTCTTTGCGTATTTAATAAATTCTGTGAATTCGAGTAATTTTTTCGCTTTTAAAGCGTAAAACTTGTATCGAGAATAAGAATTTTTTAGTCGTGAATCTGTTCTCGATACGATTTTTCATGCTTCAAAATCACTCGACCTGACAATTCACTTTATTTTTTACTTCAAATGCACATAATGGATTATATCAGTCAGATGACAAGTAATTGTCTAACTAAATGTAAATAATTCAGGACCGTATTCTATGGCTTTCCAGATAAAAATGCCTAGGTAGATCACGGCAATTACGAACTTCATAAAAGTTCCTGTTAAAAACCCTAAAAAAGAACCAAAAGCAGCTTTTAAAGCCGTTTTCTGATCTGCTTTATTGGCCAATTCGCCGACCAAAGCACCAACAAAGGGCCAAATGATGATTCCGAATGGACCTAGAACTGGAAAAAATATAGCGACCAATAGCCCTACAACGGTACCGAACATACCAGCTTTGCTTCCACCAAATTTTTTTGTACCCACCGCAGGTATTATATAATCCAGAACAAAAACAGCGATTGCCACAACTAGCGTTATACCCAACAACCACCAATCGTCCGGTATTGCTTTGGTCAAATAAAGTAAAAGCAGCCCTACCCAACTAATAGGTGGACCGGGAAGCACAGGCAAAAAACTACCCAAAATACCAACGAGCATTAAAATAAAACCTATAACAAGAAGAACGATATCCATAGTGTGATTTCTGTCTATTAGACAAAGTTACATTGGTTTTGTTACATACATCAGCTAAT
>CAYGUZ010000176.1:0-4911 GCA_964353215.1 uncultured Flavobacteriaceae bacterium | reverse complement strand
GATGTTTTATATATCATCAAAACTTACGTCTGTAAAATTACCCGAAGTAGAATCGTCTTTGGCCGAACCGTTTTCTTCATCCTCTTTTTTGAAATCTTTTTGATGGCGCTCAGAGATGACTTCTTGTCCTTTTTCATCAATGATGTAATCCATCATCTCTTCCATAATTTCTTTAAATGCCGTGAAGTCTTCTTTGTACAGGTAGATTTTGTGCTTTTTATAATGAAATGAGCCATCATCGTGTGTAAACTTTTTACTTTCTGTAATAGTTAGATAGTAGTCTCCTGCCTTTGTGCTTCTAACATCAAAAAAATAAGTCCTTCTTCCTGCTCTTAGAACTTTGGAGTAAATTTCTTCCTGATCCATTAAATCTTTATCGCCCATCTGGTATA
Organism: uncultured Flavobacteriaceae bacterium; assembly: GCA_964353215.1. Classification (GTDB taxonomy): domain Bacteria; phylum Bacteroidota; class Bacteroidia; order Flavobacteriales; family Flavobacteriaceae; genus Croceitalea. The sequence continues at coordinate 4,519 of CAYGUZ010000176.1, read as the reverse complement.
GTGTTCTTTAAGTGTTCTGTTACTTAATAGTATCAAAAATGTAAAAAAAAAGCTAATTCAGCAACTTTTTAGATTAATCTTTATCTGACAATTGATCCAAGAAAAGTTCTTTATAATATCCTTCAGAATTATTAAGTTGTTCATGGGTTCCCTCTTGAAGGATACTACCATCCTCTAAAACAATAATTTTATCCGTGTTTTTTGCAGAAGACACTCTATGGCTTACAATAAGTGTTGTCTTATCGGTTGAGGCGTTTTTTAGATTTGCCAAAATTTCTTCTTCGGTCTCTGTGTCTACAGCAGAAAGGCAGTCATCAAATAGGTAAATCTCAGGGTCTTTAAGCAGTGCCCGAGCAATAGATACCCTTTGTTTTTGGCCACCGCTCAATGTTATGCCGCGTTCGCCGAGTATGGTGTTGTATTGCTTTGAGAAACCCATAATATTTTCATGGACCACTGCCTTTTTTGCGACCTCAATAATTTCATCTTTAGAGGCGTCTTCTTTTCCGAACCTGATGTTATTCTCTATAGTGTCTGAAAATAAAAAGGCATCTTGGGGCACGGCACCTATAGCGCTACGCAAACTATTAAGATTTAGTTTTTTAATCGGGATATCGTCGATTAGAATTTCACCCGAAGAAACATCATAAAGCCTTGAAACTAAGTCTAAGATTGTAGATTTCCCTGAGCCTGTTTTGCCCAAAAAAGCAACCCTTTCACCAGGTTCAATAGTAAAGGAAATATTTTTTAAGGCCGTAATTTCGGTGTCTTCGTAAGTAAATGTAACATTTCTAAATTCGATTTTTCCTTTTATCGGTGTAGGCTCAAGAACTTCATTTTTAATGGTTGGCTGTTCGGTTAAAAACTCATTTATTCTTTTTTGAGAAGCCTCGGCACGCTGTACAATTGATGTTAACCAACCTACTACCGCAACAGGCCATGTTAGCATGTTTACATAGAGAATGAATTCGGCAATAATTCCAATAGATTCAATCTCACCATTGATATATTGTTTACCACCAATGTATATGACAAAAATGTTGCTGATGCCTATTAAAAGAATCATCAATGGAAAAAACCAGGCATTTACTCTGGCCAAATCCATACTTGTCTCTTTTCCTTCTTTGGCTAAACCTCTTAATTCAGCATTTATCTGCGGTTCTAACCCATAAGCTTTTATAACCGATACTCCTGAAAATGATTCTTGGGTAAAAGTGGAAAGGGTAGATAGGTACTCTTGTACTTTTGTGCTTCTTTTGTGAATGACCTTGCTAATCTGATAAATTAAAACTGATAGTATGGGCAGCGGTATTAGGGTGTAAAATGCTATTGTGGGTGCCTTTATAAACATCAAGGGTATTAAGCAGACAAATAGGGTCAAAGTTTGTATGCCGTACATGATAGCTGGGCCGGCATACATTCTTACTTGACCTACATCTTCGCTAATTCTGTTCATTAAATCCCCGATGCGGTTACGCTTGTAAAAATTAAGATTTAAGAATTGGTAATGGTCAAAAACTTCGTTTTTTAAGTCATATTCAATATACCGCGAGACATTAATTATCATCTGACGCATTAAAAAAGTAAAAAGCGCAGATAGCAATGCAGCCCCTACAATTATCAGTATATATTCAAGTAAAACTTCTTTTGCCTCAGATTTGGAAATCGTATCACCGGTGTAACTTTCGACCGCTTTTATCGATTTGTTTACGTAAGAAGGCATCACCAAAGAAAAAATTCTGGCAATAATCGTTATAAGAATCCCCGCAAATATTTTAACCCAGTATTTTTTAAGGTACTTATTTAAGTATTTAAGTTCTTTCATAAATTTAAAAAACGGCAGGTCAAATTGGTGATCGGGCAAAGATATAGGATTAGCATAAAAACTAATGTTATAAAACTAATAAGATATTTTTTGATCTAGGTATGCTGAAAATATAGCATTACTTTTGCGATGTGATACTGACCATATTTACTTAAAGTTCTTTTAAATGCTAACAAGAAGGCATATTCGCGTAAAGGTAATGCAATGTATTTATGCATTAATTCAGTCTAAAGACGATTCTTTGGAAAAACAAGAGAAATTCTTGAAATATAGCATAGATAGTATGTATACCCTTTACTTGTTGATGTTTAGCTTATTGACCGAGTTACATCAGCTTGCAGAAAAACATGTAAACCATGCAACTAAAAAGTATATGGCTTCTGAGGATGACAACTTTCCTCAGCGCGATAAGTTTCTTAAGAACAAACTTTTGCAACAGATAGTTTCAAACGAAAGCTTGCAAAAAGAGTTCTCAAAGCGAAAACTTAAAAATTGGTACTTGAACGATGAGTATGTAAAGTTGATTTTTAAAGATATGATTGCTAGTGATATCTATAAAAATTACATGTTGTCTTCTACAAACAGTTATCAAAAAGACAAAGACGTTATCATTTCGCTCTACAAGGAGGTAATTGCACCTAACGAAAAGATTTATGAATATTTTGAGGACGATAGACTTACTTGGATAGACGATATTCCTATAGTAAACACTTTTATATTTAAACAGTTGAAAAAGGTTAAAGAAGATGCTCCTGATAGCTTTTTCTTACCTCGATTGTTAAAAGATGAGGAAGATATGGTCTTCGCAAAAGGGTTATTGACCAAAACTTTATTGAAGAATACCGAATGGGAAAAAGAAATAGAGGGTAAGACCCCTAATTGGGACAAAGACAGAATAGCCGAAATCGACTACATTCTTTTAAAGATGGGTATTTGTGAGCTACTGAATTTTTCGTCGATACCTGAAAAGGTGACCATAAACGAGTATTTAGAGATAGCCAAAGAATATTCTACACCAAAAAGCAGCATTTTTATCAATGGAATCTTAGATAAATTGGTCAAAGAATATAAGGCCGTAGGAAAGCTGCAAAAAATTGGCAGGGGATTATTGTAAGTAATATTTTGTTATTTTTGCATTAAATTAAAAATTCATAAGATGAAAAGAATAGTTACAGCGCTAAGTGTTGTCGCACTTTTGTTTATTTCGACTTCTTGTAAAGACAAGGCAATTGCTAAGATTAATTCTGACAATGTTGAGGTTGCTTCAAATAGAGATGCGGCTCAAAAGAAAATTCCTGTAATGAGTTTTGACAAATCAGAGCATGATTTCGGTACTATTGAGCAAGGTACCCCGCAAGAGACCATCTTCAAATTCACCAATACAGGAGATGCTCCCTTAATCATTACTGATGCTAAAAGTAGTTGTGGATGTACTATACCTGAGTATCCAAAAAATACGCCTATCGCTCCTGGTGATTCTGGAGAGTTGTTGGTGAAATTTAATGGTGCAGGACAAAACCAGGTAACAAAAACGGTTACAGTAACGGCAAATACAGCAAAAGGTTCTGAATTGTTAAGAATCAAAGCTTTTGTTAACCCTAAAGGAACGGCTGCGGTAGCTGGCCCTGTAAAAGGATAAATAGACTAGATGGAAGGATTAGGACAGTTCCCTTTTTTAATAGCAATTTTTGCGATTTTCTTTGTTTTTATGATTCTACCTCAGATGAGGAGACAGAAAGCGGAAAAGAAGTTCGCAGCAGAATTAAAAAAAGGCGATAAGGTGATGATGAAAAGTGGTCTTCATGGTAAAATATCAGAATTGAACGATAAAGACAATACCTGTGTTATTGAAACCATGGCCGGACGATTAAAGTTTGATAGAAGTGCCATTTCTATGGAGATGAGCAAAAAATTGAATCCTGTTCCTGCCAAGAAATAGTTTTGCAAAAAGATGTAAAAAAGCCTATGATGAAAGTCATAGGTTTTTTTGTTTACCGATACCTGTCGTTAAGACCTTCGCCCCTTAAAATCATTGCGATAATTTTTTCGAGCCGTCTAAGTTTGGTTTTTTCTTGCTTCGCACTCGCAATATGCTCGTTGAACTCTTTTTGCTTAGAATCGCTCATTTGTTCGAAAGCCAGTTTCAGCTTTTTATCTTTGTCTAATTTTTTAGCTAACAGTTCTGGTATCGCAACTTTTTTTGTCGATTTTGATGGAACTAGAACTCTCTGGTTTTTCTGATTTTCGATCGCTTCGCGGATGTACCCAAGAACTTGGGTTTCGTTTATATCTTCAATGCCACGAAACTTCCAATGGCGCATTGCTTTTGTTTTCCCTTCTTGCGCATTTTCGAGCACATTATGCGGATCATTTAGAAATACCCCATTGAAGAACCAGATGCCAAAATGGTTCTCGAACTTGCAAATGGCCAGTACGTTTTTGTTGTTTAGGGTGTAGGTAGGGAAAAGCCATTTAAACGTTTCCTCTAGGTTGGTTTTTAAGGCTAAATCCCTTAAAAAAACCAATGGCTTTTTTGTAATGATGTTCTTCGGCAAAATAGGCCTCAACTTTTTCAGACCGATTCATAGTTAGAATTTTTCACTAGTAAGTTCGCAAATTTTCACAATAGTTTCAACTGCTTTTTGCATACTTTCTAGCGGCACGTATTCATACTTACCATGAAAATTATGTCCT
>CAYGUZ010000175.1:0-4951 GCA_964353215.1 uncultured Flavobacteriaceae bacterium | reverse complement strand
CCCTAAAGGAAACTTTAGGGGTGAAAAATCTTCCAATTTTTAACTAACTATTTTAAAATCCACGGTCGCCCATTGCAATATCTCCTAAAGTGCTCAAAATACTTCCCTCGCCTTTATCTTTACCTCCTCTGGGTATGGCGGCCAAAACACGACCTGCTAATCTACTAAACGGTAAAGACTGCACATATACCATACCCGGACCTTGCAATGTAGCGAAGAAAAGTCCCTCACCCCCGAAAACGGTGTTTTTAATTCCACCTACAAATTCAATATTATAATCGACCGTGTGTGAGAATCCGACGATGCAGCCCGTGTCCACTTTTAAGACCTCGCCCGCAGCCAGTTCTTTTTTTGCCATGGTACCGCCTGCATGAACAAAAGCCATACCATCACCTTCCAATTTTTGCATGATAAAACCTTCACCACCGAATAGTCCACGTCCAAGACGTTTTGAAAATTCGATACCAACGGAAACACCCTTAGCCGCACATAAAAAGGCATCTTTCTGACAAATAAATTTTCCTCCTTTTTCTGATAAATCTATAGGTAGAATTTTACCAGGATATGGGGAAGCAAAACTTACTTTCTTTTTACCCTGCCCTATATTTAGAAAGGCCGTCATAAAAAGGCTTTCACCGGTCAGCATTCGTTTACCTGCGGAGAATATTTTACCCAGCACTCCTTTGTCTTGGTTAGAACCATCGCCAAAAATGGTATCCATTTTAATATCGGTATCCATCATCATAAAGCTACCGGCTTCTGCTACAACTGCTTCTTGTGGGTCTAACTCTAGCTCCACCTATTGCATTTCTTCTCCAAAAATCTCGTAATCTATTTCATGTGCGTTCATGTTTCTCTTTTTTTGTTCATACTTCGACTGCGCTCAGCACAGGTGATAATTAGTTGTTCCTTTTCGTAATTTGTTACAGTACCATTATATCTTGAAAACAAAAAAGACAGCTCATGGCTGTCTTTTTATTCAAAAATCTTAGCTTATGCTAAGAATTATCGTCTACATCGGCATCAGGTGCATTTTTCTTTACAGAGGCAATTCCGTTTTCCATGGCGTCATTAGAGGAGTACATCTCGCTTTTACCAATTACTTGGCCATTCGTTGCGTTTAAGGTGAAAAATGGGCTTCCATCTTTTGCAACCTTACGCTCAAAACGGGCATCATCTTGAGAATTCTTTCTAACAGATTCTATTCCATTTTTACAGCCATCTTTACTTTCATAAGATTGACTCGTTAGGATCACTTGACCGTTACCAGCCTTAAGGTTAAACATTGTTTTTCCTGAGCTACCGGTCTTAATTTCAAATTTTCCCATATCTAATTTTATTGTTGAATTTTAAATTTGATTTTGAAATTACTAAAAAGATTGCGAATTCGCCAAAATTGTCTAACTCTTTAACCTTACGGTCCATTCAAAATTAAAAGTAGATACTATAACTCCTTCTTTATTAACTCCTACAGATTTCATCCAAAACTTCTGACCGTCACCAGTTTCTATTGTTTTGGCAATAGCGTCAGCAATTAAATGACCATCTTCACAAGTAAACGTAATCTTACCAGTTGCTTTCTTTGAAAAGTTGGCATTATTATTCTGGACCAACATCGAGATTTTATGTCCACTGTGCTTGATTTGGTCAATGACCATCGCCCCCGTACTGAGCTCCGCCGCCATACCCTGAACAGCCCAGAACATACTTTTAAACGGGTTTTGATTTACCCATCTATGCGTTACCGTAGTTATGCACCTAGTTGAATCTAAATGATGTAGGCGCACTCCACACCACCATGCAGAAGGGAGCTTAAAAAAAGTAAAAGTATTGAATTTACTGGTGCCTGTAGCCATATACCAAATTTAGTTTCGCTAAAAATAATCAAATTTATTACAGTCTCAATTTGTTAATTAAATATTAATATTAAGTACTATTTATAACATAGTACCATCTTTTGGATATATATTTGTATCGTAAGCTATTAGGTTAGCCATTCAATCAACACAAATCATCAATCAATCCTGAGCAGGGTAACAGGGTAAAAAAACGTATCATGACCGAATCATTGACCAAACACGAGCGAAATTTATCTGCCATCATACACGCATCTACTTTTTCAAAGTATTTTGTTCCTTTTGGCAATTTTATCTTTCCGCTTATTTTATGGACAGCGAATAAAAAAGAATACAGTTTTGTAGATCATAATGGAAAACAGGCTTTAAACTTTCAGATAAGCATGCTTCTTTATTCCATTCTGGCAGGTTTAATCAGCATTCCGTTTTTCGTTGGATTCTTACCCGATTTGTTCGATGGAAACTTTTTTGGCTTGAATAGACTAAATAATCTGAATAATCTAGACATTGATATTAGTAGTGACGATTTCCGGTTTGGTCGTTGGTTATGGCCCGCCGGTATTACTGGGGTGCTACAAGCCGGACTCGTCATTTTGAATGTCGTTTACACCATTTTGGCCACCATAAGAACCAATGAAGGTCAAACTTTTAAATACCCGTTCACTATAAAATTTATTAAATAAAAAAAAGGAGTTTAATCATCAATCAAAAAACAAAAACATCAATCAACCAAAAAACGTTTCCGTGTCCGCTGCTCATCACAGCGGATAAGCACGGAGGCAAAAACGAACAGTTAATCAGACACCGGACCGGGTTCGGCAAAATTAGACCCACAAAATTATGAATATAGAAAACACAAAAGCACAAATGCGCAAAGGGGTTCTAGAGTATTGCATTTTGTCCATTTTAAAAGATAAGGACAAATATGCATCAGAAATTCTAGGAGCCTTAAAAGACGCTAAGATGCTTGTAGTAGAGGGCACTATATACCCTTTGCTTACAAGGCTCAAAAATGCAGGTTTGCTCAACTATCGTTGGGAAGAATCTACCTCTGGGCCGCCACGAAAATATTATGCACTCACCGAAACGGGCCAATTATTTCTTAACGAACTTAACGGCACGTGGGATGAACTTAGAAATGCAGTGAACTTAGTAACCAACACAAAACAATCAGCAACAAAATGAACAAGACAGTCAACATAAATCTAGCAAATACGCTCTTTCATATCGATGATGAGGCGTATAATAAGCTTAGGCGTTACTTAGAGTCTATAAAACGATCATTCTCGGGCACCGCAGGAAGCGATGAAATTATAGCAGATATAGAAGCCCGTGTAGCCGAACTTTTCCTTGAAAAAATGGCGAACGAGCGTCAGGTAATTACCCAAAAAGAAGTAGATGCGGTAATCACTATAATGGGCCAACCTGAAGACTATATGGTCGATGAAGATATCTTTGAAGACCAGCCTAGAACATCAGAAGCTAAATCTCGAACAAAAACAAAGAAATTATATCGCGATGTAGAACAAAAATACATCGGCGGGGTATGTTCTGGCCTTGAATATTATTTAGGGTTTGATGCCGTATGGATTCGATTAATCTTTATACTTCTGGCGGTATTTACAGGCTTTGGATTTATAGCCTACATTTTACTATGGATTTTGGTTCCCGAGGCTTCATCAACTTCGCAGAAGTTGGATATGACGGGAAAGCCTATAAACATCAGCAATATAGAACGCAAAGTTAAAGAGGGGTTTGATGATGTTTCTGACGCGGTCAAAAGTGTAGACTACGAAAAAGTAGGCAACAAGGTTAAAAGCGGCTCCAAAACCTTTTTTGACACCATAGGTGATATTATCATGTTCTTTTTTAAAGTATTTGGTAAATTCATTGGCATACTCTTGATTATTATAGGTGCTTCTACCCTTATAGCCTTATTTATTGCACTATTCTCTGTAGGTATCATAGATGCGGTGCATTTTCCTGGCGTAGACTTTTATGAAATAGTAAATACCTCAGGGTCGCCGGTTTGGTTGATTTCATTGCTATTATTTTTGGCCGTTGGCATTCCGTTTTTCTTTGTGTTGTACCTAGGGCTAAAAATCTTGGTGACCAATCTAAAGTCTATAGGAAACATAGCAAAATTCTCTTTATTGGGCTTATGGTTAATTTCAATTGGGGTCTTAACAGCTTTAGGCATACGTCAGGCAGCAGAATTTGCGACTGTTGGCAGTATTAACGAAAAATCAGAATTAGTAGTTACAGATTTAAACGATACTATACGTATTAGAATGAAAGAGAATGAATATGAGTATGGTTCAGATAGAATTCACTTTGGTCGCATGGTATTGTCTTATGATGAGAATGATAACCCAATTTTAGTATCCGATGATGTGCGCTTTAATATTAAAAAGTCAGATGATTCGATTGTTCGCATAAATGTGCGCAAAGATAGTCATGGTGGTACCTTTCAAGTAGCTAGAGATAAGGCCAAAGAGGTTTCGTATGGATATACGGTTTTGGGTAATGAAATTGTTTTAGATGATTATTTGACCACCTCAACAGCAAATAAAGCAAGGCAACAAGAGGTTCGCTCTACCATTTATATTCCTGCCGGAAGTTACATCTCATTCGATGAATCTACCAAGAGACATATTGGGCGCAGCACAAAAAATGACCGCGATTATTACAGAAGTGGCATTGCGGAGCATACTTGGGTAATGGGCGAGGATGGAGAGCTAAAATGCCATGAATGTCCTATTGAAGAAGATGAACAAGACGGGAATGACGACGATGATGGAAACGGCAAAATAATCATCAATAAAGACGGAATTGACATTGACATTAATGACGAACAAGATTCTTTTGAAATGAAAATTGATGAAGATGGCGTTCAAATAAAGGCAGAAGAAAAAAACTAATTACAATTCGGTCACCCAATACGACAGTTGGGTGACTTTTGTAAAAAAACAACAAACAAAAACACGAATTTTAATCAATCTAAAAAACAACAATCATGACAACACTAGTAAGAATTGCAATTGGCCTTGTTTTGGCACTATTTGCTTCATCATGCGTGAATATCAGCTTTGGTG
>CAYGUZ010000174.1:0-4962 GCA_964353215.1 uncultured Flavobacteriaceae bacterium | reverse complement strand
ATTCTGGATTTTATTTTTCTTTATGTTCAAAACAATCGGTGCAATTGTTATCTACTATGGTTTTGCACAGGGAAAAAATTTTAATCCGGCAATCTGGAACAGTAAATATTTCAATGCGTAGTTAGACCGTTACAGCATACATTTTTTTGCGCTGCTCTTTGATGGATTTATCGGACATGTATTCATCGAAGGTCAGGTGCCTATCAATAGCACCATTTGGCGTCAACTCGATAACTCTTGTAGCCACAGTTTGAACAAACTCATGGTCATGCGTAGTCATTAATATGGTACCCTTAAAGTTTTTAAGGCTGTTATTAAATGCGGTTATACTTTCTAAGTCTAAATGATTGGTGGGCTCATCTAGCAATAGTACATTAGCGCGTAAAAGCATCATTCTACTTAACATACAACGCACTTTTTCTCCCCCTGAAAGCACGGTCGACTTTTTTAGCGCCTCTTCTCCACTAAAGAGCATTTTTCCTAAAAATCCCCTTACGTAAACCTCTTCTCTTTCTTCTTCTGTTTTTGTCCATTGACGCAACCAATCTACCAAATTCATATTGACATCAAAATATTTTTCATTATCTGCTGGCAAATACGATTGTGTGGTGGTGATGCCCCATTGAAACTTTCCAGAATCAGCTTTTTTATCTCCAGCAATTATTTCATAAAAAGCGGTCGTAGCCCTAGAATCCTTAGAAATAATGGCAACCTTATCCCCTTTAGCGAGGTTAATATCTACATTAGCAAATAATAAATCACCATCTTCAGAACTGGCGGTTAGTTTTTCAACATTCAAAATTTGATCTCCCGCTTCTCGCTCTCTATCAAAAATGATTGCTGGATATCTTCTACTAGAGGGTTTGATATCATCTACCTTTAATTTATCCAACATCTTTTTACGAGAAGTGGCTTGCTTGCTCTTAGCTACGTTAGCACTGAAACGAGCGATAAACTCTTGCAGTTCTTTAGCCTTTTCTTCAGCTTTTTTGTTTTGCTGAGCACGTTGCCTAGACGCCAACTGGCTGCTCTCGTACCAAAATGTATAATTACCTGAGTAAAGATTGATCTTACCAAAATCAATATCTGCAATATGCGTACATACGGCATCTAAAAAGTGTCTATCGTGTGAAACCACGATAACCGTATTGTCATAATTAGCCAAGAAGTGCTCTAACCAACTTATAGTTTCATAATCCAAATCATTGGTGGGCTCATCCATTATCAGTACATCTGGGCTACCGAAAAGCGCTTGAGCAAGTAATACCCTTACTTTTAATTTAGAGTCCATATCCGCCATGGTGCTATAGTGCAAGTCTTCGGTGATACCCAAGTTCGATAATAGCGCTGCTGCATCACTATCGGCATTCCAGCCGTTCATTTCTTCAAACTGTACCTGCAACTCCCCAATTTTCTCGGCATTTTCATCAGTGTAATCAGCGTATAAGGCATCAATCTGCTTTTTAATTTCAAATAAAGGTTTATTGCCCATAACCACAGTTTCGAGAACGGTAAACTCGTCATAAGCATTGTGGTTTTGCTCGAGTATAGACATCCTCTTGCCAGGCTCTAAATGAACATGACCAGAAGTTGGATCGATTTTATTGGCCAATATTTTTAAAAAAGTAGATTTACCAGCTCCATTGGCCCCTATAATTCCGTAACAGTTGCCCTCTAAAAAAGCAACATTGACTTCATCAAACAAAACTCTTTTACCGAATTGAACAGATAGATTAGATACTGAAAGCATTTCTCAATTAATTTTTTGCAAAAATAGATAAAATTAATCCCCCCCACCAACTGTATTATTTGGGGAAAAATCTAAAAAAAGTATGGTTTTACAACATTTAACTAGCCATTAACAGACCACCTTTCTACGGATTATTAGATTTGTTGCGATTAGATAATTTATGGAAAGAGCTTTACTCTACCTAATATTATGTTTTTTAGCCTCTTGCGCTCATAAACCCGATACTGCGGACACGGTTTATTTTGCAGGTGAAATTGTAAACCCCACCAGTGATTACGTCGTTTTGTATAAAAATGACGCCGTAGTGGACTCTGCAAAACTTGATTCGAACAATAGATTTTCTTTTTCTTTAAAGAACATAGAAGAAGGGTTGCATCACTTTGCTCACACCCCTGAACTGCAATATGTTTATCTCGAAAAAGAGGATAGTTTGATTATACGTCTAAATACGGTCGCTTTTGATGAGTCATTGGTTTTTTCCGGTTCAAATGAGGAGGTCAATAACTTTCTTTTAGAAATGTTCTTGAATTATGAAGATGAAGAACAACTGGTTTACTCTTACTACGCCTTAGATCCTGAAAAATTTAGCGGTAAAATAGATTCTTTACGTCTTCAAAAATTAGAAGAATTAAATACCCTTACTATAGATAAAACTATTTCTAAAGAAGCTTTTGACATTGCCAAAGCCTCAATAGATTATAATAGTTATATCTACAAAGAAAAATATCCGTTTATACACAAGAAGAAATCTGGTGAAGAAACAATTCATAGCCTAGATTCAAGCTTTTACAATTATAGAAAAAAACTAAATATCAATCTTAAAGAGCTTACGTATTTTAGACCCTATTATAATTACGTAAATAATAGATTTGGCAACCTCTCTTATATGGTCTGTACCCAAAATTGCGGTATGGAGAAAAAAATGTCTTCAAAAGACCATTTGCATTTAAATCAACATAAAATGCACTTGATAGATAGTTTGGTAAAAGAAGAGCACTTAAGAAATAACCTTTTCAGAAATGTTGCCATGGACTATCTACTAAAGGTTCACGAGGTAAATAATGAATGTAACCAGTTTATAGAAAAGTTTCAAGAACTTTCTGAAAATGAGGCACATATTGCAGAAATAAATCATTTATATAATGGCATAAAGGCCCTTCAGCCCAAAGAAAATATTCCTGATTTAGCTATCTTGAATGTACAAGGTGATACTGTGCATATGAAGGATATTTCGAAAAATAATCACACTGTTTTTTACTTCTGGACAGGAGACCAAAAACGGCATTTTAGAAATGTTCTACGGCATGTGAAAAAATTAGAAAAACAGCATCCTGAATACCATTATATCGGAATCAACCTTAGAACTTCTGAAGATAAATGGCTGTCAATGCTCAATGAACAAGCTATCGATAAGAAGCTGCAATACAGAAGCTTTGATTTTGATAAAATACAAGAATCATTAATTATCAATAACCTTAGCAAGTGTGTTATTACAAAAGACACGGTTATTGTAGATGCCTTCGCCAATGTGTTTGCCCTTGACCCTTTTGTTAGGCAACAAAAAACCTTGACTACAAAATAGCCAAGGTCTATCTTATTAAGATTCTTGTAAGTTTAAGAATTTCCTTTTTTATAATCTGCTAAAAACTTTTCTAAACCGATATCCGTTAAAGGGTGTTTTAGAAGGCCTTCAATTGAAGATAAAGGTCCGGTCATCACATCTGCACCAAGCTTGGCGCAATCAATTACGTGCATTGTATGCCTTATAGATGCTGCCAAGATTTCGGTCTGAAAATTATAGTTGTCATAAATAAGTCGAATCTCAGCAATTAAGTTTAATCCATCGGTAGAGATATCATCCAACCTTCCTAAGAAAGGCGAAACATAAGTCGCTCCTGCTTTTGCGGCCAATAAGGCCTGACCGGCCGAAAACACCAAAGTACAATTGGTTCTAATTCCTTTATCGGAAAAATACTTTAATGCCTTAACTCCTTCTTTTATCATAGGTATTTTCACTACAATCTGGTCGTGAAGCTTGGCCAAGGCCTCTCCTTCTTTTACCATACCTTCAAAATCCGTTGATACAACTTCGGCAGAAACATCTCCTTCAACAATATTACAGATATCTACATAATGCTTAAGAATATTATCCGTTCCGGTAATACCTTCTTTTGCCATAAGAGAAGGGTTCGTGGTAACACCATCTAAAACACCTAATTCTTCTGCTTCTTTAATCTGTGCAAGATTTGCTGTATCAATAAAAAATTTCATTCGTTCTTTTTTAAATTTTTAATTCTTGTAAAGCTACAATTTATAATGGTTTAAGAGTAATCTTTCATACAAAGTATCCGGTAATATATTCTTCAGAAAAAGGGAAAATTTTTGTAAAAACACGCCGACCTTATAATGAACCTTCGGATTATTTTTAAGAATAATTTCATATACTTTCTTTGCGACTAGAATAGGGTCTTGTGCCGCATCTACATCAGTATTTATCATATCTAAGACTTTAGCATATGAAGAATATGAAGAATTGTTATTTGCCGGTGCATGATAACGCCCGGCTGCTATATTGGTAGCAAAATCACCGGGAGCTAAATCGGTTATCTGAATGCCAAATTCCTTAGTTTCCATTCTTAAAGCTTCCGTTACAAGACTTAAAGCTCCCTTACTGGCCGAATAAATACCACGATAAGGCAAGCCCATATTTCCTGCAATAGAGGTTATATTTATGATCAAGCCCTTTTTTTGACTTCTCATTTGAGGCAGAACCGCCTGAATCATGCGAATAGGTCCGTTCAAGTTTGTATCAAAAGCCTTGTTTATTTCAGTAATTGGGGTTTCTTCAATAGGCCCTGTTATACCAACACCTGCATTATTGATGAGCACATCAAGCCTCCCCTCCCTTTCTATAATACTTGCTATGGCGGCCGAGATAGTATCACTTTTGGTCACATCAAGTTCAAGCAATTCAAATTCTTTAAACCCCTTTTGTTTTTTTAAGTTTCGGCTGGTTCCGTAGACCTTACAGCCTTTTTCTGTAAGGTAAATACCTATAGCCTTGCCTATTCCGGAAGATCCGCCAGTAACCAAAACTACCTTTCTGTTCATGATGCAAAAATAGAGAAAACTTAAAGCCTTTGGTTCACTTTTGGACACAAAAAAAGGCAAGCTACCTACATCGCACCGCTACGACCGCATACCCTTGCTGC
>CAYGUZ010000173.1:0-4970 GCA_964353215.1 uncultured Flavobacteriaceae bacterium | reverse complement strand
CTATTGGCTGGAAACGATTTTTACTCCGAAAGTAATTTTGGAAGGTATGATGCGCTGAACGGTATTTTTTTAAAAGGAAGGGGTGACGGTAGTTTTAAATCAATACCAGTAAATGAAAGCGGCTTCTATGCTCCCGGGCATACAAGTCAAATAGTTGAGATTAAAGATAGAGAGAATAATAGCCTGTTTCTTGTTGGTCAGAACAATGAGAGTGTTAGGGTATTTGAGTGGAACAAAAAAATAACACAATGAGAAGTGTTCTAAACAGAGTGAGAGAGGAGATAAAGATTGTTGAAAATCAAAACAATGCTGATTGCGCCTTAAATACGATTTTTGATAAAGATGATATTGTAATCTATAAACTAGATGTACGATCTAATGAGGAGTTTGTTCCTGAGCCTATAAAACTGGAGTGGAAGATACCCGCTTTAAATGTTAAAGGGATATGGAAACCCACTTCTGACTTTTCGAAACGCATAGAGGCAGATTGGGAGTTGGAGAATCATGAATCAAGAATCTCAATAGATTCTCCTGTAATTTCCCTTTTTGGTAATAAAGATGAAAACGTACTTTGTTTTTCTTGTTCCAATGCAATTAATAAAATTGAGTTAGGGGCAAAGTATCGCGAAGAAGATGATTTCATTTATTGTAAAATCATCTTGTTTACAGAATGTAAGTATGCCATTAAAGATTTTGGTATAGAAATACGATTAGACTATAGAAATATTCATTTTTCCCGGGCACTTAAACAAACAGCGCTTTGGTGGGAAAGTTTTACGGCACTGAAACCATGCTCCGTTCCCGCAATCGCAAAAAAGCCCTTGTATTCTACTTGGTATCAATTTCATCAAAATTTAGATGAGGCTTTGTTGTTAAAAGAATGTGGCTTGGCAAAAGAATTAGGTTTTGAGGCCATTATTATAGATGATGGTTGGCAGACCGAAGATAACAACCGTGGTTACGATTATACGGGCGATTGGCAATCAGAACGTTTTGAAGATTTTGGGGCATTGGTAAGAGGTATGCAAAATCTCGGAATGAAAGTAGGATTATGGTATTCTGTGCCGTTCTGTGGTAAAAAATCCAAAGCGTACCAAAGATTTAAAGGTAAATTTTTGACCGAAGACCATCGATGGGCACCTGTTTTTGACCCTAGGTTTCCCGAAATCAGAAATTACTTGGTAGGTATCTATGTTGCAGCTGCAAAAGACTGGGGCTTAGATGGTTTTAAACTAGACTTTATCGATGATTTTAAGGCTTATCCAGATACGTGTTTTGATCCAAATCCAGAACGTGATTTTGCTTCTATCAATGACGCTGTTGACGCTCTGTTAATGCAGGTTAGTGATGAGGTCAAAAAAGTGAATCCAGATATTTTTATAGAATTTCGACAAAAATATACAGGGCCTGCGATGCGAAAATATGGTAATATGCTTCGTGCTTTTGATTGCCCAGGTGATTATACCATGAACCGAGTACGTATAGCCGATATTAAAATGTTATGTGGTGAGACGGCAGTTCATTCTGATATGGTTACTTGGCATTTCGATGAAAGTACAGAAAATGCCGCTTTGCATTACCTTAATACAATGTTCGGGGTTCCGCAAATATCGGTCATGCTTCATAAGGCACCTAATGCCCAAATAAATATGATTCGTTTTTATACCGAGTTTTGGAATAGGAATGCTGAATTATTGCTGTCAGGTGATTTTATACCGACCTCACCCATGGCAAATTACCCATTAAAATCGGTTTCATCTGATAAAAAAGCAATAATAGGTGTCTTTGAAAATAACTTTGTCGAATTAAAATCTGCTCATGACCAAATCGATATTTTAAATGCAAAACCATCACAATCTATAATTCTTGTTGCTAAACATAATTTTGGTATTTTTAAATGCCAAACTTTTGATTGCGAAGGAGCAATGGTTAAAGAAGATACTCTAAATCTAAAGGAAGGAGTTAATGCTTTAAAAGTTCCTATCTGCGGCATGGCTCGGTTACGACTGACTAACTAACTAAAACAACCAAAATATGGGGACATTATCCATTATTTCCTTTCTAGGCTTTACATTATTGGTAGCCGGGGTGGCTTGGTACGCTACAAGAAAAACGAATGAAAAATCTGCCGATGGTTTTTACCTTGGGGGAAGAAGTTTAGGTGCTTTGACCATTGCCGGCTCATTACTATTGACCAACCTTTCCGCCGAACAAATTGTCGGACTAAATGGTCAGGCATTTACCGAAGGCATTTTGGTAATGGCCTGGGAAACCCTTGCTGCAATAGCTATGGTGATTACGGCTATTTGGTTTTTACCCAAATACATGAAAAAGGGTATTACGACCATTCCTGAATTCATTCAAGGTCGTTTTGATGAGAATACAAAGGCGATTCTGTCAGTTTTGTTCCTTATTGCTTTTGGAATTGTATTGTTGCCCACGATACTATATGCAGGGTCCAAGGCATTTATTACCATGTTTCAATTGCCCGAGGTATTAGGTATTTCTGAAACAGCCTCTTATTGGATATGTGTTTGGAGTATTGGTCTAATAGGAATAGTATATGCCATTTACGGGGGGTTAAAAGCAGTGGCGGTATCCGATTTGGTAAACGCTATCGGTCTATTGATTGGAGGTCTGCTGATACCTTATTTTGGATTGACCATGATCAGCGATGATGGTTCTATTTCTGGGGGATTGTCAAAATTATGGGTTGAAAATCAAGATAAGTTTGATGTTACTGGTGGTCCAACGTCATCCATCCCTGTAGGAACCATTTTTACAGGCATGATGATAGCGCAAATGTATTATTGGGGAACCAACCAATCTATTTTACAGCGTGTGTTCGGAGCTAAAAGTCTAAAAGAAGGTCAGAAAGGAGTTTTGCTCGCGGCCTTTGTGAAGTTTTTGATTCCGGTAATCGTAGTGCTGCCCGGTATTATTGCTTATAATATGTTTGGCACTGAATTGACTGACGCCGATGCTTCATATCCAGAATTGGTAAGAAGGGTTTTGCCAGCCAGTTTATTAGGTTTTTATGCAGCCGTATTATTCGGTGCTATTTTAAGTTCTTTTAATAGTTTACTGAATAGTAGTGCTACCTTATTTGGTTTTGATCTGTATAAAAAATTCTTTAATAGAACAGCTTCAGAACTACAAACCGTAAAAGCGGGTAAACGTTTTGGTCTGGGTCTTGCGGTAATCTCTATGACTATAGCACCTTTTATTCGAAATGCACCTGACGGCCTATTTGCTTACATTCAAGAGTCACTTGGTAGTTTAAGTGTGCCTATTCTGGCAGTAGTACTTATCGGTATGCTGACAAAAAAAGTTCCTGCTCTTGGAGCAAAGATCGTACTAATTGCTGGGGTCTTAATGTATTTGATCAGTCAATTTGTTATTAGCCCACGTATGGTTGAGAGTGCTTTGGCAAAAGCTAAGGCATCTGGGATCACCGATGTTGCTGAGTTGGCACTGGTAAAGGCTGAGGCTTATCCGCACTTTTTGCATATTATGGGGATACTTTTTGTAGTAAATGTGATTATCATGTTGATAGTAGGGCTTATTAAGCCAAAAACAGATATTTATGTACCAAAAGTTACCGATGTAATTGATACGACACCCTGGAAATATGCCTGGATAGTTGGTGGTTTAATAACACTATTGGTACTAAGTACCTACCTTATTTTCTAAAGAATGATGATAAACCGAAGCGTATACTTTGGTTTATTTTTATACTAAAATGTAAAGTATATTTGTCATTATGGAAAATAAAATATACATTTAGACTTTTAAACTTTACTTTTTATATTATGAAGAATATATGTGAATCTGAAGGTAACAAGTTACATCGTTGGGGTAGATTTCAATTACCCAACAAATACAAGAAGATAGGGTGGGTAGTTATAATAGGAGCCTTCATGCTAATGATTGCAAAAAAATTCGTAGATGAACCTTCATGGGTAAAACCAGTTTTGCGTAATGTTATGATTTTAGGTTTTTTAATGGTTTCTATCTCTAAAGAAAAGATAGAGGACGAGCTTATGGCCAGTTTAAGGGCAACTTCATATCGACTGGCATTGATTATAGGTGTTTTGTATGCCTTAATACAACCCTATGTAACTTATGGTATCGAATCTTTATTAGACCCTACAAATGCGAAAATAGACAATGGTTACTTTCAAGTATTGCTCTATATTTTGTTGGTTCAGATTATATTCTTCCATGCTTTAAAACGCAGTGCTTAAGATGAAGAATAACTTAAAAGTACAACGTGCTATTAAAGATTTGACTCAAGAGGATTTGGCAAAACTATTGGGGGTTTCTAGGCAAACCATAAACTCCATTGAAAAGAACCGCTATGTACCTTCTACGGTTTTAGCCCTAAAACTCTCAAGGGTTTTTGAAATTTCCGTGAACGACATTTTTGAGTTGGGAGAAAGGGATTAGGCTTTAATTGATTTGCTAAAAGAGAACCTTTATACTATTTAAATCACTTATTTTTTAATTTTTCGATAACATCATCAAATATCTTTTGAGTAATTACAAAATTAGTTTTCAAAGCACTTTCGATATTTTTACTGTATGTTTCTGCATCGGCAATGAACATCTTAATAAATCCCTTATCTGCTGAGTCAATACTATTTTTCAGTATTTCAATTTCTTCCATATCTCTTAAAAATCCATTCAAGCCAATACTTACAGCCTTTAAAATATTTTTGTCAAATGAAAGATTGCTTAGCCAAGCTTCACGGGCTTGTTCTGTAATGTACAATGCATCTTTAATATCTGAATTATTCATAATCAACAATTTAAATGGTTTGATGTAAGACAAATTTATCCGTAAAGTGTTTGATAAAAAAATTGGTTGTTAACTTCTTTATTCTCATTCAGGAAAGTATAAATGAGAAAGTATGCTAAGATATCCCCATCTTTTTGAAGTTAGAATACAAGATTAATTAAATTTATAT
>CAYGUZ010000172.1:0-4981 GCA_964353215.1 uncultured Flavobacteriaceae bacterium | reverse complement strand
TCAGTATTTGGTCCTAGCAATACCTGTCTAGCTTGTTCTAAATTTCCTATGGTAGCTGAAATTCCCCAAATTCGTAAGTCGGTACAAATGGTTTTTAGCCGTGATAGTGCCAGTTCCATTTGCACCCCTCGCTTAGTACCCAATAGCTCATGCCACTCGTCAACTACAATAGCGGAACAGTCTTTGAATATTTTATCATATCCTTTAGAAGAAAGTAGCAGTTGCAAACTTTCTGGAGTTGTAATCAACAAATCGGGCATTTTGGTTTTTTGCCGAGCACGTTCTTTTGTTGAGGTATCACCAGTTCTGATGCCTACGGTCATTTTGGTGTCTAAATCTTGGGTAATTCGCTCTGCCGATTGTTTGATTTCTTGTGATAAAGCCCTTAACGGAGTTATCCAAATGGCTTTTAAGCCCTTTTTGTGTTTGCTTTTATAATCTGGATTCTTTTTAATGTAGTTCAATACAATAGGAAACCAAAGTGCATAGGTTTTACCACTACCTGTTGGGGCGTTTAACAAGCCGTGTTTTCCTTGTAAAAAAGCAGTCCAACTTTCTTTTTGAAACGCAAAAGGTTTCCACTCTTGCTGAGCAAACCAGTTTTGGGCGATATTGAAAAGTTCTTGTCTCTTCATATTACGAACATAGTGAAGTAGTCTCCTAAAGTTAGGTTTCTGTTTGCTACGATTTATCTTACTATTTTGGTGTTTGACTTTGTTTGTTGGTAGATTCCTTCCCCCGAATACTCGGGGGCGGAATCAGTGCCTTCAAATCTTCTAGACTATTTGCCTCTTCTATCTTCTTGTCTTTCCGCCATCTCAGAATTCTTGGAAAACGAGTAGCGACTCCGCTTTTATGACGTTTGGATAAAGCGATGCCTTCAAAAGCAATTTCAAAAACATGATATGGTGTTACACTGCGCACGGGGCCAAACCGTTCTAATGTATTTTTTTTGATCCAGGCGTCGATTTCTTTAAACTCTTTATCTGTAAGCCCAGAATAGGCCTTTGCAAACGTGACCAATTTTTTCTCCCCTTCTTCGTTTTCTTGCCAAAGTGCAAAAGTATAATCCGTAAATAAATTACTTCTACGCCCATGACCGCGCATGGCATAGGTAAGTACGGCATCTATGGTCAGCGGGTCTACTTTCCATTTCCACCAGTCACCTTTTTTTCTTCCAACCTGATAAGGCGAATCTTTGCGTTTAAGCATGAGACCTTCACTCCGCATTTCGCGGGAACGACTTCTTTCTTCCGCGACCTCTTCCCAAGAATTAAAGTCTAACCTAGGCGATAATAGTAATGGGATATTATCAATTACTTGTTTCTCGACTCCGCTAGAAATGACAGATTCTGATTCAAGGAGTTTTTCGAGAATCTTTCTTCTTTCTAAAAATGATTGACTACGAATATCTTTCCCTTTCCACTCTAAAAGGTCATAAGCTTTTAAGACTACAGGTGTTTTTGCCAATAAAGCTTTAGAGACAGTTTTCCGACCAATTCGAGTTTGTAAATCATTAAAAGTGCCGATTTCACCATTCGGATAAGGAAGTAGTTCTCCATCCAATACCGTTCCGTTGGGAATAACACCCACGAATCTTTGAAATTCAGGGTACTTGTCGGTTACCAATTCTTCACCACGGCTCCATACAAAAAGCTCATCTTTTCTAATAATGACTTGACATCGTATACCATCCCATTTGTGTTCTATAGACCAATTTTTCACATCACCCAACGTTGAGACTTCATTCTCAATGGCATGGGCCAAATAAAAGGGATAGGGTTTGGACAAGTAGTCACTTTCCTTTTCTTTTAAAACCAAATCTTGAAAAGAAATTTTATCCGGATTCCAATTCCCCATCAATTTATAAGCAAGGATATCCTCATCAATTTTTGTAGCGTTAGAAAGTGCTCTGGTCATTAGTTTTTGACTAACCCCAATTCGGAAACCACCAGTTATCAATTTGGTAAAAACAAAACGTTCATAATAGTTGAGTTGACTCCAATTTTCAAAGAGGTAGGCTTTTTTCTCTACTTCGGTCTTTGGTTTTAGTGCTATCATTTCCTTTAAAAAGGCAGTTAGACTTTTGCTGGAAGACTTTTTCCCTGCGGGAACCACTAAAGCAATGGTCTCTGCCAAATCTCCTACAATATGATAGCTTTCTTCAAATAACCACAACGGAATATTGGCAAGTTCTGCCGACCATTCTCGCAATAAAGTAGTATTGACGGGCCTAGGGGGTCTACGATGCGAAAGTATAGCGATGGTCCATACCTTGTCTTGATCCTCAGCTTTTGTAAAATAGTCAGCCAAAGCTTGCACTTTGACCGTTGTCTTGTTCGTGCTATCGAGTTTTTTAATAAGCAGCGCAAAGTCTTTCATTAAGCACTAGGGGTTGCGGTTTCCGAAGTATTTAGTTCTGCCAATTCACCTTCATATTGTGTCTGCTCGGTTCTTGCATCATAGCCTAGTTCTCGTAAATATTTAGAAAAGATTTCTGTGTAGCCGTGTGTACAAATAATTTTTTCGGCACCTGTGTCTTTTATGGCAGTCAGTAAATCTGGCCAGTCACAATGATCGCTTAACACAAAACCTTTATCAATGGCCCTTCTTCTTCTCGCGCCCCTAAAGGCCATCCATCCACTGGCAGATGCGGTGACAAAAGGGGTCATTTTGCGGATCCAGGTGCTGCCATGCGCAGATGGCGGGGCGATGACGATATTTCCTTTTATGTCCTCTTTTTTGGTATCTCTGGTTATTAACTCTGTTTTTGGAAAATCTACCAAAGACCGTAAAACTTCGGTCATATTTTCGACAGCGCCGTGGGTGTAAATTTTACCTATGCTGGCATTCAAGTGTTTTAGCAAACGCTGGGCTTTTCCTAAAGAATATGCAAATAGCACAGAAGTTTGTCCGTTGGCCTTGTTTTCTGCCCACCAGTTATTGATATCGCCAAAGACTTCTTTTTGGGGTGTCCAAAGAAAAGCTGGTAATCCAAAAGTACATTCGGTAATAAATGTATGGCATTTAATATTTTCATAGGGTGTCGCGACGCCATCATCTTCTAATTTGTAATCGCCCGTAAAGACCCAAACTTCGCCTTTGTGCTCTACTCGTATTTGTGAAGATCCAATAATATGACCTGCAGGGTGTAAACTAAATGTAACGCCGTTAATACTAAAGGTCTCTCCCCATTCTTTTCCGGTAATATGTACTTCACCCAAGCGATGTTTTACAATGGCTACATTGCGATGGTGGGTGATGTAATGTTTATGCCCCCAGCGACTATGGTCTGCATGGCCGTGAGATATAATAGCTTTATCAACCGGTTTCCAAGGGTCTAGGTAAACATTGGCAATCTTGCAGTAAATACCACGATTGGTGAATTGTAAAAGAGGTGTATTCATAGCGAAGTGAATTTACAAATTTCTTTTGGGGATAAATGCCGTATTTTTTCTAGTTTAAAATTATATTTGTGCAACAAATTTTATCAGATGCCAATTTTAGATTTATACGAACACGGAGGTCATAGAAAGAATTTAGCTCACTTTGCGACTTTGGCAAGTTTAGCTGCAATAGATGGGGAAATCAATTCTGAGGAAAAAGCAATTTTGGATAAGTTCGCTTTTAAACTGAATATTTCTGAAGCTGAGTATAAAGAAATTATGAAGAAGGAGAATAAATACCCTATTGAAACTCCTCATAGTGGTGAAAAACGTTTTAAACGACTTTTTGAGTTTTTTCAAATCATTTTTTCTGATAATGAGATTGATGATGAGGAACGCCAAATGGTTGAAAAATATGCTGTCGGACTGGGTTTTCCTTCAAAAACTTCTGATGAGATCATAGAAAAGTCCATAGCGATCTTCACTGGTAAAATAGCTTTTGAAGATTACTACAAATTAATGAACAAGTAGTACAAGTTTTAATCATATTTGTCTAGAAACTCTTTTAGTTTATTTACCATATTCTTGCTTCCACAAAAGAAAGGTACACGCTGATGAAGCTCGGTAGGTACAATATCCAAAATCCGATTTTTACCGCCAATTGCCATACCATTGGCCTGTTCTGCGATAAAGGCCATGGGGTTGCATTCATATAAAAGCCGAAGCTTTCCGTTTTGGGTAATACTACTTTTAGGGTACATATAAATACCTCCTTTAATCATGTTTCTATGAAAATCTGAAACTAAGGATCCTATGTATCTCGAGGTATAGGGTCGGTCGCCATCTTCTTCTTGGCAATATTTAATATAATCTTTTACACCCTGCATAAAATGCACGTAGTTACCTTCATTAACGGAATAGATTTTTCCGGTTTCAGGGAATTGCATATTGGGATGCGAAAGGTAAAATGTTCCAATAGCGGGGTTTAAGGTAAACCCATTAACACCATGACCGGTACTGTAAACCAACATGGTAGAGGTGCCGTACACTACATAACCCGCTGCAACCTGGTTTTTTCCGGGCTGAAGAAAGTCTTCAAGTTTTACAGGGGTGCCAACAGGCGTAACTCTTCTATAAATTGAAAAAATAGTACCGACGGATACATTTACATCAATATTTGAAGAACCATCTAAAGGGTCGATTAGAACAACATATTTGTTCTGATGATTTTCATCTTGGCTGTTGATGGTAATAAAATCGTCTTCTTCTTCTGAAGCTATTCCGCAAACAATTTCGCGTTTTCTTAAGGCCTGAATAAACTTTTCATTGGCCAATACATCGAGTTTTTGTTGATCTTCGCCCTGTACATTGGTATCTCCGGCATCGCCTAAAATATCGATCAGACCTGCTTTGTTGACTTCATGATTGACTACCTTGGCAGCTAATCGAATCGCATTGATTAACTTAGATAGTTCTCCGGTAGAATATTGAAATTCTGATTGGTTTTCAATGATAAATTCGCCAAGGGTTTTATTTTTTTTCTCCATTAACAGATTTATGTTTTTATCGGCAACAAATATCGCTCATTTTGTGAT
>CAYGUZ010000171.1:0-5025 GCA_964353215.1 uncultured Flavobacteriaceae bacterium | reverse complement strand
CGATAGCTCTTAAAATTCGTTTTTTATCAAGATCAGAAATCTGAGCTTTGTCAATACCTGTTTTGTAAAACGCATAGGTTTTATACTCTTTAAAGTCAGTTTCACGGTCATAATCTGAAGCTACACGTACTGAAACGCATGAACTTAAAAAAACTAGGGCCAATAACGGTAAGGCAAGAAATTTAATTTTTTTCATATCACTTTTTTTTGAGTTAAACCAAAATCCACATTCAAACAACCAAAAAGACTATGCCGAAAATGCTGGGTTTTTATCTTGAATTGGTCTTATTGTCATATCCATAGGGGCAATGTCTACAGCCACTCTCGCAACAATACCCGCGTTTAAGATGAAACTGTTCTGTAAATACTTTATATCCTTCTGGAGAAAGGTAAAAATCACCCTCTTCAGGGGGAGTTGTTTCTTTCATTTTTCACCACTAAACGTTGCCATAAAGTTACATTTTTTGTATTTAAGAAATAGAATTTGCAAAGAGCTTTAGGGTTATCCACCGATATTGTTAGTAACAACAACGAATATTGTTACAATTGAACGAATTGAACTAATATATTTGAAAATCCCTCGTTTCAAAGAAATAACAAATGGTTTTAGTATTTAAACATTTTTTTCGCAGAAACTATGTAGGCCTTACCCTTTGGCCCTTTATTTTTATAAAGGAGGATGGTCTTAAAGAAGATCTGGTTTTAATAAATCACGAGAAAATTCATCTAAAACAACAGTTAGAACTTTTTATCTTGCCGTTTTACATATGGTACGTTGCCGAATGGTTCTTTAGAACGGTATTGTATCTCAACACCTACCGTGCTTACCAAAACATCTCTTTTGAGCGCGAAGCTTATGCCAATGAAAAGGATTTGGGCTATGCGCAACGAAGAAAACCCTACAGTTTTTTAAACTATATTTTTCGGCCATAACTTTTGAAGGTAGAAAATCAAAAAATTGATTTAGCACTGTTACGTGAAAAAGAAATCACACTTTTCGTAAAGCGCGAAGACGCTATTCATCCACTCATTTCTGGAAATAAATATCGTAAGCTTAAATACAATATTAAAGAGGCCAAGTTATTGGGCAACGATACACTCTTGACTTTTGGAGGGGCTTTTTCTAACCATATTGCGGCCACGGCTTGTGCTGGTAAAGAATACGGGTTTAAGACTATTGGTATTATTCGAGGTGAAGAACTTTCGGATAAATGGAAATCAAATCCAACCCTGGCCTTGGCCAAACAACAGGGTATGCATTTTAATTTTGTCTCTAGAGATACTTACCGTGAAAAAGACGCGCCTAATTTTCTTAGTAAACTTCAGAAACAATATGGAAGTTTTTATGCCATTCCTGAAGGTGGCACGAATGATCTGGCCGTAAAAGGCTGTGAAGAAATTCTAAGCGATGAAGACAAAGGGTTTAATGTGATTTGCAGTTGCGTAGGTACAGGAGGAACTTTGGCCGGTTTGAGCAATAGCGCAGCACAAAATCAGACCATTTTAGGTTTTCCTTCCTTAAAGGGTGATTTTCTAAAAAACGATATTCGTAAATTTGCCAAGAATGAGAATTGGAAATTGATTTCTGACTATCATTTCGGTGGTTATGCCAAGATTAATGCCAATTTAGTGGCCTTTATAAATAATTTTAAGAGGGAAACCAAAATTCAATTAGACCCTGTTTATACGGGTAAAACGGTTTACGGACTTTTAGATTTGATTGCTAAAGACTACTTTGAAAAAGGTACGAAGATTTTGGTTATCCATAGTGGGGGCCTACAAGGCATTCATGGCATGAATATGGTATTGAAAAAGAAAAATTTACCGCTATTACAATGATAAAACGTTTAGGATATCTCTTTTTGGCTTTCACTTTGCTGGTTGGGTGCAAGGCAAAAAAGCGAACTACTTCAGGCACTAAAGTTGCCACAACAGAACAAAGCAGGGGAGTTTATAGACCGAATAATGGAATTGAGGGAACTAAATTCAATAAATCCGAATTGTATCCACTACCGGCAGATCCGGGTAAGTTTGTAAAATTTCCTATCGCTTCAACAAGAGAGTATATTGAAGAATTTGCCGAGATGGCCCAATATGAAATGCGCGCTTTTGGCATACCTGCGAGTATTACACTGGCTCAGGGGATTTTGGAAAGTGGTTCTGGTAAAGGGGCACTTACCCAAAAAACCAATAATCATTTCGGAATTAAGTGCCATACCGGTTGGCAAGGAGAGTATGATTTTCATGATGATGATGCTAAGGGGGAGTGCTTTAGAAAGTATAATCACCCTATGTTCTCGTTTCGAGATCACAGTATTTTTTTGGCTTCACGTTCTCGCTATCGGTTTTTATTCAATTACCGCAGAGATGATTATAAAAAATGGGCCTACGGACTTCGCAAAGCGGGCTATGCAACTGATAAACAGTATCCACAAAAACTGATCGCGTTAATCGATAGATATGATTTAGATGCCTATGACGAAGAAGTAGTAGGCAACGGGCTCGATGCCGTAAGGCAACCTAAACAATACGAAGTATTTACCCATGTAGTGGAAAAAGGCGATACGCTCTATGGTATTTCAAGAAAATACACCATTTCGGTTGAAGAGATAAAACAATTGAATAGTCTTACGGATAATAACATTTCCATTGGTCAGGTCATTAATTTAAGAAAGGCGAAAAAGAGATAATAGCGTGTCACATCATTTGAGAGTGATATGTATTTTAAGTAATAAGAATCCCTGCATCCGCAGGAGTACTAAATTAGAATCAACTTATGCGATACCAAAGAAGCAGTGCGTTATTTGCAGAAGCTAAAAAATATATACCTGGTGGGGTAAACTCACCGGTTAGGGCATTTAAGGCTGTTGGGGGCGATCCTATTTTTATAAAAGAGGCAAAAGGTGCGTATTTGTTTGATGAGGATGACAACCGGTACATAGATTATATTGCTTCATGGGGTCCGCTAATCTTAGGGCATGCGCACCAACCTGTTTTAGATGCCGTTATCGAAAAAGCCCAAAAAGGCACCTCTTTTGGAATACCCACTGAGATTGAAACCGAACTTGCCAAATTAGCGGTAAGTATGGTGCCTAACATAGATAAGATTCGATTTGTAAATTCAGGTACCGAGGCTTGTATGAGCGCTGTGCGCCTGGCACGAGGTTATACCGGAAAGGATAAGATCATCAAGTTTGCTGGTTGTTATCATGGCCATTCAGATTCGTTTCTGATTCAAGCGGGCAGTGGTGCGGTAACTTTTGGTAGTCCAAATAGTCCCGGTGTAACACCAGGTACGGCTAAGGATACCCTGTTGGCCAATTATAACGATTTAGAAGGTGTAAAAACCTTGGTTGAGGCCAATAAGGGGGAAATTGCTGCTATTATTATCGAGCCTGTAGCAGGTAATATGGGTTGTATTATTCCTTCGGATGAATTTATAAGAGGACTCAGGGAACTTTGCACCCAAGAAGGAATTTTATTGCTTTTTGATGAAGTGATGACCGGTTTTAGACTTGGTAGAGGCGGAGCTCAAGAGGCTTTGGGTATAGATGCCGATATCGTAATGTTCGGTAAGGTGATTGGCGGTGGCTTACCTGTAGGTGCTTTTGCTGCCCGAGCTGAAATCATGGGTCATTTAGCTCCTGAAGGCCCAGTATATCAGGCAGGTACCTTAAGCGGAAATCCTTTGGCGATGAGTGCCGGCTTGGCCATGTTGACCGAGTTGCATACCAAACCCGAAACATTTACAAGTCTTGCAGAAAAAACGGAATATTTACATAAAGGCATTGCAACGGTTTTGACCGAAAAAGGAATTACCCACCAAATCAACCGTTTTGGCAGTATGATTTCGGTACATTTTTGTGATGAACCAGTAGTGGATTTTGCATCTTCTGCAAAGGGCAATAATGACACATTTAAAAAATACTTTCATGGCATGTTGGATCAAGGTATTTATTTGCCGCCCTCGGCTTTTGAGAGTTATTTTTTGAATGATGCAATCAGCTATGGCGATTTGGATAAGACTATTGAGGCCGTCGGGAAGGTATTTTAGCGTTTGATCTTCCAAATTTTCCAACCAAAAACAACTCCACAGAGAATAAAGGTTCCAAGCATAATATAATGAAACCAAAAAGGTTCTGCGCCTTCAAAATTACCTTTGGCCCTTGCGACATAAGTGATGAGCATCACCAAGCTTACGTAGTAAAAATAGACCAGTTGCCAGCCTAATTTTAGTTTGTGCAATACCAAAGGCGCCAAAACTATCATCAAATAAGCCAAAGCACCACCAGTTAATTTCACTGGCACAATGGGAATATTATTTAAAATTACATTGGTCGCTAAAAATCCAAAATGGATAACATGCAAAACAGCAAAGAGTAAAAGCCAATTGCGTAATCGTGTGTTTCCTTTCACTGGTTTTGGATGCCCAAAAGCAAACAGATAAAAAGTAATTATGAAAACAAAAGCAGATTATCTGCCAGAATATCGTGCGGCATATCTAAAGGTTTCCTGTAAAGAGGGCTGCATTAGGTAGCAGGCCAAAAAAATTGTGAGTTCAACTAAAACCCCAATAAAGAGTAGTTTTTTATCTGGCGTTTTTATTTTCAGGTGTAGTTGGTTAATTAAAGATAAGAGATTAAATATTTTTTTTAAATAAGCTCAACAAACCAAATAACGGGCCTATTGCCAAAACCATAAAAAGATAGGGTGGCGCAATAAGCTCTTGTAAAGCACCTAAGAGCTTTAAGCTTACAATGGTGATGGTAAAACCAATGCAATTAACGATGGTCAAGGCTGTGCCTTTGACCGCTGCCGGGGCATTTTGCGCCACAAGGGTTGAAAATAAGGGTGAATCTGCAATGACCACCATACCCCAAAATAAGAGGAATAATATAAAGATTGGTGTAGGAGCATGTAGCAATAGCAAGGAGGAAATTAAACAGCAACAACCCGATAAAAACAAAGAAACGGCTGCAATACGTTTTACGCCCTTGCGTTGTGAAATATAGCCCCCAATTACAC
>CAYGUZ010000170.1:4519-5036 GCA_964353215.1 uncultured Flavobacteriaceae bacterium | reverse complement strand
CATTTGATTATCAACGTTATGAAAACTGGAGATAAATTTATCGGCTTTGGTCGTTATGGGCGAACAGCTCAAGAATCCATCGTCAAGTTGGTTGTATATTCCGCCAATAAAAAAAGATTTGTCATCGGGCAGACTTACATAATAGGTATATATAGTTCCTTTTCTTAAGAGATAGGCGAAAAACCCGGAGACCAAAATAAGTGCTCGTCTGTGCTTAAGGGCAGATTTCATCCAAGAAATAGTTTTTAGTTGATCGATATTAAGGTTCAACGTATTTGAGATTTCTTGGAAAGTGCTCCAATCTTCTTTATAGTCTTGAGGCATTAGCCCCCAGATTGCTAAATTGATTTCATCTTTGTCCTCCATGGTCACGATAGATATCGTAGCCTCAGTAAGACCATCAATTAGTAGGTCTGGGGCATATAGATTTGGGTACTTGAATCTCAGATTCAAATCTTTCTCAATCTTATTTTTTTCAACTGCATTTGAAAGCTTATAAAACATACATTAAAATATG
>CAYGUZ010000170.1:0-4509 GCA_964353215.1 uncultured Flavobacteriaceae bacterium | reverse complement strand
TTAGCTCAAAAAAAAAAAAATGTAACACGTTTAAAATTAATTGTTTAGAGTTTGGTTTCTTTTTTTTGTTTTATCCTTTAATACGTTAAACATTTCCTCGAAAGTGTTAATGTCTAGTTGGGTGATCACCTAATTTTGGTTAAGCTAAAACAACATTGTTAAGAGTTAGAAAATACCTTTAAATCAATTTAAAATGGAAAAAAGAAGGCAGCGTTCATATGATGAATTGGATAAACTTTCTTTTCATATTAAAGGGGAAATCCACAAAGAAGGAGAAAATTATATTTTAAGTGTTGATAATGATGCAGGTGTTGGCGATGTTAAATGCATAAATTTTGACGACGGCCTATTCTTTGTAGAGTTTAATCTTAGTTTGTTCGAGGATACATATTTGCCATTAACGTCAGAAAATAATCAGGCCATTTATTTTTTATATTGCTTTCAAGGTGATAGTTTTTATGCTACACAACATAATAATCACTTTGTAAAACTAAATGAACTACAGACGGCTATTGTAAAGTCTGGAAAGGATTTTGCCGGCGGATTGGTATTAAAAGCAAATTCAGATATTAAGTTGAACCTATTGCGTATAGACACGGATACATATTTTATAAAACATTCAGAAAATCCAACTTTTATAGCCCAAAAATTGAAATCCTTTCTAATGGATTTAAATAGGAAGCATAATTTGGTGCATTTAGGGCAACTAAACTTGGAAATAGCGGATTATGTAAAAAAAATGTCCAAGGCTAGATATGTGGATAGTCTATCTGGCCTTCTGTATTATGAGGGTCTCTGTATTCTAATACTGGCAAGCCATATTGAACAGTACAGAACAGAAACAAATGGCAGGGTTAATTCTACCAAGCTTATTAAACGTGAGATTCAAAAAATAATGGATTTGGCAAATCAAATTGGGGAAAAACCCCAAATACAATATTCTGTGGAATCTTTGAGTAGAGATTCTGGGCTTGCGGCAGCGAAGCTGCAGGAAGGTTTTAAGTTTTTGTATCAGAGGACCGTTGCCGATTACGTAAGAAATGCACGATTGGAAATGGCCGAAAGATTATTACGGGAAACGGACCTTAACATATCTGAGGTTGTATATTCCGTTGGCTTAACGAGTAGGAGTTATTTTTGTAAAATATTTAAGCAAAAATTTAATTGTAATCCTAAGAGTTACAAAAATAAAAACAATGCATCGGTCTCCAAGGTTTAGCTATAGAACCTATTTCTTGCCTTGAATCGTTGAATTCTTTTTAAGAATCCTCTTTTAACTTCTGGGTTGTGGTTTTTCTGACTATAGTTGTGATACATGTGTTGTAAAGGAATGTCAATAAAGCCTGATTCGTGAATTTGTTCGTCAAAGTCATTATGAAGTTCATCTTGTTTTTCTGTATAGTCGCTTACCACGATCATGATTAAAACTCCCAGACCAAAACCGATTGTAATTCCAATAAGTAATTCTAATATCATCTCTATTTTTTTTACAAATCTAGTACTGTGAGTAACAGTAAATTATTTCAAATGATAAAGAAATTGACTTTTTTAATTTTTTTGATTTGGTCTATAGCGCTATTATTTCTAGGTATTACAAACATTTTTTCTTTTTAAAAAATCGATTTTTACTGTGGTTTTAGTTTGGTTATTTTGTGTACAACAGATATTTTCATATCATCCTGTTTTTTGAGCTAGAAAGAAGCAGGGGTTGTGCACCAATAAATATTGGTTATGATTAGAAAAGGAACACAGGTAAGATGGAAATGGGGTAAAGGATACGCCTCGGGAAAAATAGTGGAGACTTATACTACAAGTATTACTAAAAAAATTTCAGGTTCAACAATTACAAGAAATGGAGAACCTGATAACAAAGCCCTTCTTATAGAACAAGGGGATGGCAGCAAGGTACTTAAATCCGAAAGTGAGGTTGAACGAGATTAGCTAAATTCTCTAGTTCAATTTCTCAAGTACTTCTTTAGGCAAATCCAAAGTACGAATTGGGAAAGGAATATTAATTCCATTCGAATCAAACGCTTTCTTAATAAGAATCATAGCTTCCGTTTTTGCTTTGGCCACTTCAAGGGCTGAAGTGGAGTTGATCCAGAATCGAGTTTCAAAATCAATAGCGCTGTCACCAAAATCCCTATATAAAAATAAGATATCATCTTTTTCTTCTACTGCCTCAAAATTTTCAACGATAGTCTGTTTTACGATATTTCTGACCAATTCTAAATCTGAAGTATAGCCCACACCACATTTAAGAATAACCCTTGACTGAGCCGTGGTCGAATAGTTCTTTATAGGATTTTCTACCACCAATTTATTAGGAATATAGACCAAATTATTGTCTACCTGCTTTATGGTAACCACCCTAAGATCAATATCTACGATTTCTCCTTCATAGTCATTGGTCTCTATCCAATCTCCAAACTTTATTTGCTTTACATACGATAGAATAATACCCGAGTAAGTATTTGCCAGCGCACCTTGTAATGCTAAACCAACTGCTAAACCGGCAACACCTGCACCTGCTAGTATGGTGTTTAAGGCTTTACCTAAATTTAGTATGCCTAACACTAAAAAAAGACCAAATAGTATTACTACCACAGCTACTATTTGAGAAAGTAACTGTTTCATACTTTCTTGTAAATTACTTCTGTTCGATAACCTGTAAGCCAGTTTTTTAATGTAGCGAGATAATAGTATTGTAATTATAAACACCACTATCGCCAAAACAAGATTTGGTAGGTTGGTAACAAAGGTGTTGAACCAACCATCAAGTTTATCCCACATATTATTTAGCGCATTTTCGAATTTTCGTTCCATATAAGGGGTTTCAATATTTGTCATAAAATTAGTGTAGTAAAAAACGAATGTTGTGCTGATTTAAATCAAACATTGCTCTATTTCGTATTTTTTCAATTCATTTTAAATATCTGATTTGTAATGAAATATGGATTGATTTTAAATTGTTAAGGCGATAAGTACTTTCAGGTAATCTAAATTGACACAAAGAATTCTCAGCCAAAAAGTTCTATAAACCGTGGTCTTATTAGATAGATCTACATACTAGTGATAGAGAACTTTTTTTGTTGTATAAGGCTCATTCCAACATTAAACAAAAAGTTATCTTTGAATAAATCAAAAATATTCTTGCAATGATTAAAATTAATATTACTGCGCAAGATACCGAGGGTACGGTTAGGCAAATTCAGGAAGTAATTGGTGGTGAAATCCAAGAAAGATGGGGAGAGTATTCTTTAATCTTAAATAACGAACATGCAAACGGTTCGATTAGATTTATTGATTTTGCATGGGGCGTAAGTCTTTTAGAGTATGATTTGGTTTTCTTCGATGAAGTAACTCTTATAATGAACGCTTCAAATTACAATCCGATACATTTTGCATATTGCTTGGAAGGATACTGTGGACATAGGTTTGGTTACCAAAGTGATAATGAAATCAGAATATTGGAACAATTTCAATCGGTTATAATCACCAGTAGGGACGGGGGATATAATTATGGCTATTTTCCAAAAGACAAAAAATTGGCGATCAATGTTATTCAGGTAACCAGAAAACCATTCTTAAAAAAGAGATTAAATAGCGGGGAGAGCCTAAATCAAAAACTATATGAGGTTTTCTTAGATGCCGACCACGAAAAGGTTTTTGCTTATTTTGGTTCATATAATTTAAAATTAGCGGATAAGATAAACGCCCTAAGAAAAGTGAAGTCTAAAGGCATGATCAGGATTATGCAAATTGAGGGGTTGGTGTATCAGATTTTATCCATGCATATGCTTCAGCATAATAGTGATGTTAATAATAAACCATTATCTACAACCTTATTAAAGCGAGAATTGAAATTAGTACGGGCTTATGCCGAAAAAATCGAGAAGAATATTTCTGTAGACTATTCTTTGGAGGATATTGCTAGCGAGACCGGTTTAACCCAAGCTAAATTGCAAGAAGGCTTTAAACTTTTATACAATAGAACGGTAACCGAATATATAAGGCATTCAAGGCTTGAAGTGGCCCGTGATTACATGACCACTACTGAAATGAATATTTCAGAAATCGTTTATTCTATTGGTTTTAGTAGTAGGAGTTATTTTTCAAAAATTTTCAAAGAAAAGTATAATATTAGCCCTAGCGAATTTTTAAAAAAGAATAGAAAAACTACAGTCCCGATGTAGTATTTTCTAGTAAAATAAGTGGTTGTCGGCAATTATTTAAAAACCTTCTTAACCAATAGGGATACCAATATTTTTTTTGCTGGAGACAGAAATTTTTGAAAGATTTTCATTGGTGCCAAATGTTTTTCAAAGTCTGTTTTATTACCATTTAAAAGTTCGAAAGTAATATCTCTTTTTAACTTATGTATTTTAAGGTCTTGCTTGATCTCTAAAAGTGATGAATACTGTTTTTTACTCATTGTTTAGGACGGAATTAGAAAGTTTTTGAATTATTTTCTTTTCTATCTTTTTGCGTGATACATAGATTATAACC
>CAYGUZ010000169.1:0-5056 GCA_964353215.1 uncultured Flavobacteriaceae bacterium | reverse complement strand
CTTTGGTAGACAAGTTTCGGGATACCCAACGTGAGCGCCCTTCAGTTAATACAAGTAATCCTGATATTCGAATAAGCATTCATCTTTTTAATAACGACTGTACCGTTTCTTTGGATAGTTCGGGCACATCTTTACATCAAAGAGGATATCGTATTTCTACCAATATTGCCCCAATAAATGAAGTCTTGGCCGCAGGACTTTTGTTAATGAGCGGTTGGGACGGAAGAACAGATTTCTTAGATCCTATGTGCGGTAGTGGAACATTTTTGGTCGAAGCAGCTATGATAGCCTGCAATATACCTGCAAATATCAATCGAGATATTTATGCCTTTAAAAATTGGAATGATTTTGATGAAACTCTTTATCAAAAAATAGTGGAATCAAGATTAAACCAAACTAGGGAATTTAGCCATAAGATTATGGGTTATGATAAAGCTCCT
Source organism: uncultured Flavobacteriaceae bacterium (assembly GCA_964353215.1). GTDB lineage: Bacteria > Bacteroidota > Bacteroidia > Flavobacteriales > Flavobacteriaceae > Croceitalea. Next base: position 4,616 of record CAYGUZ010000169.1, on the reverse strand, counting down.
TCGGCGGTTCGAAAAGCGCAAGAAAACATTGATAATGCCAATCTTTCAGAATATATAACCATCGAACGTAAAGATTTTTTTAAGACTGAGAAACCAGTTGTAGGCAGTTTAAAAATGGTTTTTAATCCACCTTATGGTGAGAGACTCAATATTGATGTCGAAGAATTTTACTCAAAAATTGGTGACACCTTAAAACAAAACTATACCGGCACCAAAGCATGGTTAATTACTGCAAATCTAGACGCCTTAAAGAGTGTTGGATTAAAACCATCAAGAAAAATAAAGGTGTTTAATGGTAAACTAGAATCTAGATTGGTGAATTACGAAATATATGAAGGAAGCAAAAAAGCTAAGTTTAATTAAATTGGTCAAGAATCATTGCGCTTCTTTATCGGCTTCCTCACGCTTTTTCTTTGCTTTTTTGTATAATGGCAAGAAGTAAGAAATGGAGTAATTATAACCTATTCCAAAGTTACTGCCATCAGTAACTTTATTAAACCCTGGTATCCAGAGATTAGGAAATCTTTCGTCGTTTTTGTTTGTGACCAAATAAGCTAGTCGAATACTTATTCCAGCATATATGTTTTTAAATAACTCTGCTTTTAAGCCTACGACAAACTCCAGCCAAGAGGCATTTAACCCTTCAAATTCTTCTTGGGAAGCAACTAAATCAGGAAAACCCTCATTGAAAAAATTATTTGAATCAAAAATTCTAAAGCTATTTAGGGTATGATTGAATGAACTTACGGCATAGCGACCGCCTATGGTTATAAAATTCTGTTCGCCATACCAATTGGTGTAGGTATTGTAATCTATCCCCAATTTTAGATAACTGCCTGATGTAGTATAATTATAAAGCTCTGTGCTACCGATGCCTTCGGTGTCCGTTCTTTTTTCATTGCCAAATTCACCGGCTATAAATAGCTTTTCGGTAAGTCTATAATCTCCTACAAATTCTAAACCTGTATAGTCTTCATTGATGAACGATAAAACAGGGCGACTTAAATCTACCCCAATTCGCAAGCCATACTTCTGTTTGTACTCAACAGAATCTTTCGGGTTTAAATCAACGGTTTTGTCTACTTGCGCAGAAGTAAATACAAAAGAAAATAAGCTAAAAAGATTAATGAAATATTTTAACATGAATTGCGGTAGGATTATTTCTTATATTCTTTTCGACTATTGTAATGCGTCTTATCCAATCTTGGGGAGTTACAGTTCTCAACACATCCAAATCATTGTAATTGGCCACAAAACCGCATCCTCTAGAAACGAATTGTTTTTCTATGCTGTATGAAAAACTTAAGGTGTCTATGGTGCCTGTTTCTTCATCGCCGGCAGAGTTTATAATAAATTCAAAAGTGGTATCGGTATTCGTATTACGTAATGGAATTAATACAGAATCGGCAACTGTTGAACGGTCGCTAAAGGTTCCCGAAAAAAAAATATTGCCATTATCAATAGACTTTATTCTGAAAGAAGGAACCGATTTAAAGGAAGTGGAATCATCAACATCAAAAAAACCAATAACCAAAAAAGGAGTGTCGCCATCAACACAGATATCATCTTTTTCACAAGAGGAAAAATTGATGAAAATCAATAGGATAAATAAAACTACAAGAACTCTCTTCATAGCATTTTTAAGAAAACTTAAATGATTAGACCCGTTTGCGTAAAAGTACAATATTTTCAACATGATGGGTCTGCGGAAACATATCTACCGGTTGCACTTTGATAACTTCATATTTTTCATTTAGCAATGCTAAATCTCTTGCCTGTGTTGCACTGTTGCAACTTACATAAACAATTTCTTTTGGCGCAACTTTTAACAATTGTTCAACAACTAATTTGTGCATACCATCTCTGGGAGGGTCTGTAATTATAATATCTGGAGTTCCATTGGCGGCAATAAATTTATCATCGAAAACTGTTTTCATATCACCAACATAGAATTCAACGTTATCTATATTGTTGTGTTTTGCATTTGCCTTGGCATCAATAATAGCTTCTGGAACAGATTCTATGCCTATTACTTTCTTTGCTTTTTTTGATACAAACTGGGCTATTGTTCCTGTTCCCGTATATAAATCGTATACAAGTTCCTCTCCCGTAAGATTTGCAAAATCACGGGTTATCTTATACAGTTCATATGCCTGAGCCGAATTGGTCTGATAGAACGATTTTGCATTGATTTTAAACTGTAAACCTTCCATCTCTTCAAAAATATGATCTCGACCGGCAAAACAAACGACTTCTTGATCGTAAATCGTATCATTCGCTTTTTGATTTATAACATATTGTATTGACGTAATTTCAGTGAATTTTTCTTCTAGATTCTTGAGTAAAAGGTTCCTTTTGATTTTATCGTCTTCATAAAACTGTATTACAATCATAATCTCACCAATAGACGAGGTGCGGATCATTAACGTTCGCAATAAGCCTTCTTGCCTTCTTGGGTTGAAAAAGGAGAGTTCATTTTCTTCTGCAAAAGTCTTGACCCATAATCGAATATCATTTGATGGATCGGCCTGTAAGTGGCATTTTTTAATATCCAAGATTTTGTCCCACATGCCAGGAATATGAAAACCCAGTGCATTTTTGTCTTTAAAGACAGTATCAGATTTCAACTCTTCAAAAGTAAGCCACCTACTTTCTGAAAAAGAGAACTCCATCTTATTGCGATAGAAATAAGTTTCTTGAGAGCCTAAAATCGGATTTATCTCAGGTAGTGCTATGCCACCTATTCTTTTAAGGTTGTTCTCCACTTCTTTTTGTTTGTAGTAGAGCTGGTGTTCATAACCCATATGTTGCCATTTGCAACCTCCGCAAACACCAAAGTGTTGACATTGGGGCTCTGTTCTTTTATCCGAAAGTTTATGAAAATTAGTAGCGGTCCCTTCAAAATATGCCTTACGCTTTTTGGTCGTTTGAATATCGACGATATCACCGGGTATTGCATTTGTTAAGAAAATCACTCTGCCATCAGGGGCTTTTGCTACTGACTTGCCCTTTGCACCAGCATCTATTATCTCAACATTTTCAAAGACTTGTCGTTTATTCTTTTTTCGCATGCGCAAAAATAGTGGTTTTTAAGGTTTTGATTTTACAAATAATCCAATGGTGCCTAGCTTCTATAAATTTTTGCTAATTTTGTTACTCTACTAGGGATGATTTCTCTCCCACGCTGAATTTTCGTTTCGATGACTATCGGAATCACGAAAGGATAAAGGTACCGCAGGAATGGTTATTTTATTAATTTAAACACTATTTAAAATGGCTGTTTTAGAACAATTAACGTCGCAAGAAGCGATAGATTTAGAAAACAAGTATGGAGCTCACAACTATCACCCACTCCCAGTTGTATTAAGTAGGGGAGAAGGTGTTTTTGTTTGGGATGTTGAAGGCAAAAAGTATTATGATTTTCTCTCTGCCTACTCCGCAGTAAATCAGGGGCATTGTCACCCCTCTATTATTGGGGCCATGACCTCACAAGCACAAACATTGACCCTTACCTCAAGGGCATTTTACAACGATATGTTAGGCAAGTTTGAAAAGTATGCCACGGATACTTTTAAATTTGACAAACTTTTGCCTATGAATACAGGTGCCGAAGCAGTGGAAACGGCAGTGAAAATTTGTAGAAAATGGGCTTATGAAAAGAAAGGAATACCAGAGAATCAGGCAAAAATAGTTGTATGCGAGAATAATTTTCATGGTAGAACTACCACCATAATATCATTTTCAAATGACCCAGTGGCGCGCAAAAATTTTGGGCCATACACTGAAGGATTTATAAAAATAGAATATGATAACCTTGAAGCTTTAAAAACTGCTTTGCAGGAAAATGATAATGTTGCTGGTTTTTTGGTTGAACCCATTCAAGGAGAGGCTGGCGTTTATGTGCCTTCAGAAGGGTACTTAAAGGCCGCTAAAGCAATTTGTGAAGAACATAACGTATTGTTTATAGCCGATGAAGTACAAACGGGAATTGCCCGTACAGGACGACTCTTGGCAACTTGTGGTAATTGCTCATGTGCTGATAAGCATTGTAGTGGTATGCCCGAGGTTAAACCTGATATTTTAATTTTAGGAAAGGCCCTATCTGGTGGTGCTTATCCGGTGTCAGCGGTTCTAGCCAATAATGAAATTATGGATGTGATTCGCCCGGGAAACCATGGAAGCACTTTTGGGGGTAATCCAATTGCCGCAGCAGTAGGTATTGCGGCCCTAGAGGTCATAAAAGATGAAAAACTAGCAAATAATGCTTATGAATTAGGAGAGATTTTTAGAGCGAAGTTGAATAACTTTATTCCAAACTGTGATTTGGTAAATGCTGTTAGAGGAAAGGGTTTGCTTAATGCAATCTTAATTAATGACACCGAGGATAGCTCTACTGCTTGGGATATATGTATTGCCTTAAGGGATAATGGACTATTGGCAAAACCGACTCATGGCAATATAATCCGTTTTGCGCCTCCGTTGGTCATGACTAAGGAACAGTTAATGGATTGTATATCCATAATAACAAGGACCTTATCTGAGTTTAAGAAATAAAAAATCCCCGAAAGGGGATTTTTTTATCTAATGAGATGGGTATTGTAACCCAGATTTTAAAC
>CAYGUZ010000168.1:0-5056 GCA_964353215.1 uncultured Flavobacteriaceae bacterium | reverse complement strand
GATTTAAAAAGTTCGAGACCTTTATTTGCAAGTTGCTCTGTAAGCGCTTCTATGTAGTAGGCTCCGTCCGCAGCATTATCAATCTTATCAAAATAACTCTCGTTTTTCAACAATAACAATTGGTTTATTGCTATACGATTTCCAAAGTCGTTCTCTTTATGATAGATCGCATCATAAGGCATGTTGCATACCATATTTGCCCCACCTAAAACGGCTGCCATACTCTCTGTCGTCGTTCTGAGCATGTTGGTGTTGTAATCGTACAAAGTTTTATTTCTTCTTGTGGGTACTGCAATGATATGGCAAGACTCTGAAACGCCATAATCCTTAGCTACTGCGCTCCATAAAATCCGTAAAGCTCTTAACTTGGCAATCTCAAAAAAGTAATTGGTTCCTACGGAAACCTTAAAGGTGATTTCGATGGGTTTTTTGAAATTGCCCTTAATTTCATTCAAGTATTCATTTGCATGTGCCAACGCATAACCCAATTGCTGAACCATATTTGCCCCTGCATTTTGATACAGGGAAACATCTATGCTAATCGTATTTTTAGCATTAAAACTTAAAATAGTTTTGAGCTCTTCATGATCTTTTTCTAGGTTATAAAACCAATTTCCGCTGCGGGCCAGGTTTCCAATAATATCAATATTCAGGTAAATGTTGTCCTTAGCATCTCCTACAAAATCTGATAACTCCTTAACGTATACCGAAGACAAAAACTGAAACTCAAAATAAATAGCTGTCCCTTTTATGTTGATGTCTTTTAAGAGTTCTTCTACTTTAACATTCGTTGAAGGAATAACAAAAATTAGACTCTCCGCTCCATTCTCTATCGCCTCTATGCCATTTTTATTAGCTAAGCCCGCATTACCAGCGTAAATAAATTTACCAATGTGCCATCCTGTAGTTTTTTTGACCTGTATGGGTTTCATCTCATCATCACTATGATAAAAAGGTTTTACCTTGATACCCTCTGGAGATTGCCAGACTAAGGTTTCATTATAGTCTGCTCCTTTAAGGTCAAACTGAATCTTCTGTTTCCATTCTTTGGCCGAAACAGGGTCAAAATCCTTAAACAAGTTAGTAGTACCCATTCTTTAGTTTGTTTACAAAGGAATATTTCCGTGCTTTTTCTTTGGCAAAGAAACTACTTTGTTTTGAAGCGTAGTATAAGCTTTGATCAATTTTCTACGTGTATTTTTTGGTAGAATTACCTCATCTATGAAGCCTCGCTCCGCAGCACTGTAAGGATTGGCAAACTTTTCGGCATATTCAGCTTCTTTTTCAGCTAGCTTCGCTGCAGGATCATCTGCAGCACTAATTTCTTTTCTGAAGATAATTTCACTAGCTCCTTTTGCGCCCATTACCGCAATTTCAGCTCCTGGCCAAGCATAATTGAAATCGGCCCCAATATGCTTGGAGTTCATCACATCATAGGCACCACCATAAGCCTTTCTGGTAATGACCGTAACTTTAGGCACTGTTGCTTCACTCAGCGCATACAATAGTTTAGCACCATTGGTTATAATTCCGTTCCATTCTTGATCTGTTCCTGGAAGAAACCCGGGTACGTCGACCAATACCAATAAGGGAATATTAAAACAGTCACAGAAACGCGTAAAACGAGCTGCTTTTCTTGAACTTTCTACATCTAAAACACCGGCCAAACTTATAGGCTGATTGGCCACTATACCGATACTTTTACCACCTAACCTGGCAAAACCAACAACAATATTATCAGCATAATCTTTATGTATTTCAAAGAAGGTATCTTCATCAATAATACCGTCGATTACATGACGCATATCATAAGGCTGATTGGCGTTCTCGGGAACAATACGTTCAAGATTCTCACGAACCTCATCACCCAGTTTAAATGGCATATCTGCCGGAACATCTTCACAGTTCTGTGGCATATAGCTCAGCATTTGTTTGATTTGGTCAATACACTGAATATCGTTAGCCGCTGTCAAATGGGTTACTCCAGACTTCGTCGCATGCGTTGAAGCGCCACCTAATTCTTCTGAAGTTACTTCTTCATTAGTTACTGTTTTTACTACGTTGGGCCCCGTAACGAACATATAACTGGAATTTTCAACCATAAGTGTAAAATCAGTCATCGCAGGTGAATATACCGCCCCCCCGGCACAAGGCCCCATAATGGCAGATATTTGTGGTATAACCCCAGATGCCATAACGTTTCTATGAAAAATATCGGCGTAGCCACCCAAAGAACGAACACCTTCTTGAATACGGGCTCCACCACTATCATTTAATCCGATAATAGGTACACCAATTTTCATGGCCATATCCATTATTTTGCAGATTTTCTCGGCATGGGTTTCCGATAAAGCCCCACCAAATACCGTGAAATCTTGAGCAAACACACAGACCTTTCTGCCATTTATCGTTCCGTAACCGGTAACGACCCCATCTCCATAAAATACTTGTTTATCCATACCAAAATCTTTCGTACGGTGGGTCACCAAAGCTCCCATTTCTTCAAAAGAACCTTCATCCAATAAAAAATGGACGCGTTCACGAGCGGTAAGTTTTCCTTTGGCGTGTTGTTTATCAATACGTGCCTGACCACCTCCTAGTTGAGATTGGTTCAATTTATCTTCTAGTATCCGTATTTTATCTTTCATCTGTATTTTCCCTAAAATCTAAACTCTATTTTTCGACCAATTAGAAGAAGTTGAAACTGCTGTTTTCAAATTCTTTTTATCCTCTAAGTACAACTTTAAACCCAATAAGGCCGCAATTTCTTTTTCCTTGGCATATTGCACCTTAAGTTGTTCAGGAGCGTAATAATTCTTTACGAAATGTGTATCAAAATTACCCGATGTAAAGGCCTCATGCTCACATACAAATTTCGCAAAAGGAAGTGTTGTAGAGATACCCTCAATCTTGTAATCGCCAATAGCTTTAATCATAAGTTGTATGGCCTCTTCCCTATTTTTACCATAGGTGATAAGTTTTGACAGCATGGGATCGTAATGAATAGGTACTTCCATACCTTCTTCAAAACCGTCATCTAGGCGAATACCTTCACCTGATGGCTGTTTGTATGTGGTCAAAGTGCCAATACTTGGCATAAAATTGTCTAGGGAATCTTCTGCATAAACCCTAATTTCTAAGGCGTGCCCCTTAATTTTTAGATTTTGCTGTGTGAACGGAAGCTTTTCACCACGAGCTACTTTTATCTGTTGCTCGACCAAGTCAACGCCAGAAATCAATTCTGTCACAGGATGCTCTACCTGCAAACGCGTGTTCATTTCCAAAAAGTAGAAATTCTTGTTCTCATCCAATAAAAATTCCACTGTTCCGGCCCCTACATAATCGCATGCCTTGGCTACCTTTACAGCAGCTTGGCCCATAGCTTCACGAAGCTCTGGCGTAAGTACGGCCGATGGCGCTTCTTCAACTACTTTTTGGTGCCTACGCTGCACACTGCACTCGCGTTCAAAGAGATGTACTATATTACCATGTGTATCTGCCAGCACCTGTATTTCTATGTGTCTTGGTGAACCCACATACTTTTCTATAAACACGGAACCGTCTCCAAAAGCGGCTACTGCCTCACTAATGGCCCGTTCCATTTGCTCTGGAAGCTCTTCTAATGTATTTACAATTCGCATTCCTTTTCCACCACCGCCGGCAGATGCTTTTATTAGAATAGGAAAGCCTACCTCAGAAGCGATTTTCTTTGCCAATTCCACATCGGTTATGGCCTCTTCGATACCAGGCACCATGGGAATATCATAATCCCTGACCGCTTCTTTAGCCGCTAGTTTATCGCCCATCACTTTTATAGCATGTGGTTTCGGACCAATAAAAATTATTCCATTTTCTTCTACCATTTTGGCAAAAGTGGCGTTCTCACTTAAAAAGCCATATCCTGGGTGTATGCCTTCCGCGCCAGTACTTCTTGCGGCTTCAATTACCTTATCCATAACGAGATAAGATTCTGAAGATGGTGCTTTACCCAACAAAACGGCTTCATCAGCAAATTTTACATGAGGTGAATTTCTATCGACCTCTGAATAGACGGCCACCGTTTTAATTCCCATTTTCTGGGCGGTTTTCATGATACGCAACGCAATCTCTCCCCTATTCGCTATCACTATTTTTTTCATCGAAAACAATATTTACTTTGATTACCATTATATCGGGAATCGGTTCTTATTCCATTTCTATAATCAATTGCCCTTTCTCAACGGCATCGCCTTTGGCTACCTCAATAGACTTAACGACACCATCGCCTTGTGAGAGAATAATATTCTCCATCTTCATGGCAGATAGCACCAACAAAGGTGTTCCTTCCGTAATTTCTTGACCAACTTCTACCAAAATATCAAGAATAAGTCCGGGCATAGGGGCTTTGATTTCATTTACTTTTTGAGACGTATTGACCAATAGTCCCATATCTTCAACCATCTGGTCATAGCTATCTGCAATCTGCACTTGATAAGAATTCCCGTTAACCTCTATAGTCAAGGTCTTATCCATAAAATTGGAATGCAATACATTAGCCCTATAAGCCTTATTGTTCTGGAGTACATGAAATTTATCCGCCGCTAACTCTAAAAGATCCAATTTACTTGTTTGCTCTTCTGAAAAAGCAAATTCCTCATCGTCTACACTGATTTTATAATTTATCATCTTATGATTCATACATTTGGGATAAATAAAAAAAGAATTAAACTCATCTAATTGTTTTAATAGACACAAAATTTACATAATCACCAAGACATTTAGGCTCTTTGCGTCATTAAAATATCAAGAATATTAACTATTACATTAAGAATGTTGTTTAAAGTATAAAAAATGGATTTAAAATTAACGGACAAATTATTTATAGTAGGCGGTGCTACCAGTGGGCTTGGTAGAGCTATCTTAGAACAATTGGTTGCTGAAGGAGCTAAAGTGATTGCCGTGGCCAGAACACAACAAAAACTTGAAGCCCTAAAAAAAATTCATGCTGAAATTGAAATTCTCACTGGGGATTTATCAGAAGAAAATGCTTTAGAAAAAATTTTAAATAAAATAGGAA
>CAYGUZ010000167.1:0-5057 GCA_964353215.1 uncultured Flavobacteriaceae bacterium | reverse complement strand
TTCCGTTGGTGTAATTACCTATAAGGGAGAGGTAACAGTATTGCCGATTACTGAAATCGTAAGCGAAAATGATTTTTTTGACTATGAAGCAAAGTATGAAGGAAAATCTCAAGAGATTACTCCTGCTAGAATTTCGCAAAAACAACAGAATAAGGTTATTGAGGTAGCGCAATATATTTACAAAACTTTAAAATTAAAAGGGTTTTCAAGAAGCGAATTCATTTTCATCGGTGATGAACCTTATTTAATAGAAGTGAATACAACACCAGGCCTAACGGAAGAAAGCATATTACCACAACAAGCCAATATTCATGGGATCGATTTACCTGAGCTTTTTGAAAATACTATAGAAGAAGCTCTGAAGAAATAATTACGTAATTTTAGTGAACGATACCATTTAAGATGAAGCGAGCAATTTTTCCTGGGTCTTTTGACCCCCTTACCCTTGGCCATTACGATATTATTAAAAGAGGAATTACAGTTTTTGATGAACTCTATATTGCGATTGGTATAAATGCAGATAAAAAATACATGTTTTCATTAGAAGAGCGCAAAAGGTTTATTGAAGAGGCGTTTAAAGATGAGCCAAAAATAAAAGTGGTCACCTATAAAGGTTTGACCGTAGACTTTTGTAAAGAGATCAATGCGGGTTTTATTTTAAGAGGGCTTCGTAATCCGGCAGATTTTGAGTTTGAAAAAGCCATAGCCCATACCAACAGACATTTGTCTGAGATAGAAACGGTATTCTTATTGACCTCCTCTGGGAAATCATATATCAGTTCTTCTATAGTACGCGATGTAATACGAAATGGCGGAGATTACACCCTTCTTGTACCAAAAACCGTAATCGTGCAGCATCGGTAGTCGTTATTTTTTATAATATTAAAGTTTTTTCTTACACAAACAACAAAATGTAGCCCGTTCACAACATTATCTAGGTTGAGTTTGAGTGAACGTATAATTTAGTAAGAGATTACTTATAAAAAAGCCTATCAATACTTACATTTCAAATACAGCGACCTCACTAGATCCAAGTTACACCAATCTAATAAAGCAATTGCCAAACGCTACTGCCTTATTAGATGATAACCTTAATTTTGTATGTACTTCACAGGGGTGGAAAACTACGTTTTCTTTTTTGACCCAAAACACAAAAAATAACGACCAGCTTGAATGTTTTAAAGCTAATAATGGTGAATGGTTTGACCTGCTCACCAACTGTGTGACCAATGGAAAAGAAATAGTTTACCGGTGTGCTGTAAGTGACACTGCTGTTCTCAAACATATTCTTTGGACGTTTAAGCCCTATCGTAGTATTGAGCAAAACATTTTAGGAGTAATTGTAACCGCCAAAGACATCAGCGAAACTTTTAAAAGAGCGCTTCAAATAAAAAAACTAAAAACACTCTTAGAAACAAAATCAGAAATCTCAAAGGTAGGCACTTGGGAATATGATTTAGAAAGCAATACGCTTTATTGGTCGAAAATGACAAAGATAATTCATGAAGTTCCTGCCGACTACAAACCCGATGTAGACACAGCCCTAGAATTTTACAAATTAGGCCATAGTCGCAATAAAATTTCAATGTTGGTACATAATTCTATAGAAACCGGCAATAAATATCAAGAGCGCTTGCAAATAATAACCCAAAAAGGAAACGAACGTTGGGTGCTCTCATCTGGTAAACCGCTTTATAAAAACGGAAAAATCGTAAAGCTCTTAGGTACCTTTCAAGACATTGATGAACAAGTAAAATCTGAAATTCAAGTAAGAGAAAACGAAAAATTACTTCATACCCTAGTTGATAACCTGCCTTTAAATGTTTATATAAAGGATATAGATTCAAGAAAAATATTGGTCAACAAAGCAGAATGCGATTTTTTTGGTGTTAGTGATCCAAATGAAATACTCGGCAAAGACAACTTCGACCTATACGACGAAGAAGTTGCCAAAATGCTGCGCGACGAAGATTTACAGATTATGAAAGATCAAACTCCTATTCTAGCAAAAGAGGAGTTGTTAAGAAAAAAAGATGGCACCGAAGTGCCTCTTTTGGTATCAAAAATTCCTTTAAAAGATGTTAGAGGTCAGACCTATGCCCTGTTAGGTATTAGTATGGATATTTCTACCTTAAAACAAAAAGAACATGAGCTAAGGCATTTAATTGATGTAACCTCGGTACAAAACAAAAAGCTGGTAAATTTCGCTCATATCGTATCACATAATTTAAGATCTCACACCGCTAATTTTTCAATGCTCTTAGAGTTTCTGACAAATGAAAAAGAGGAAAGTGAAAAAGATAGAATTGTAAAAATGCTATCAAAAGCATCTGACAATCTTTTAGGTGCACTAGACAATTTAAATGAAGTAGTTAAAATCAATACCAACACCAACGTAACCAGAGAAAGCATAAACCTAAAGTCGTCTTTTGATTCAGTTCACGAAAATCTTTTTGCATTATTCCAAAAAAACAACGTACGATATGAAAACACCATTTCTAAAAATCTTAATGTATATGGTATACCCGCATATATTGAGAGCATTATACTGAATTTGCTGACCAATGCGGTGAAGTACAAGCATCCAAATAGAAATCCAAAAATCACCGTAACGGCCAAAAGAGATGTAAACAAAGTAGTTCTTAGTGTTGAAGACAATGGGGTTGGCATGAATTTAAAGAAAAATGGGGATAAACTCTTCGGTATGTACAAAACCTTTCACAACAATGACGACGCCAGAGGTATCGGGCTTTACATCACCAAAAATCAAATAGAAGCTATGGGCGGAAGTATAATGGCCAGTAGCGAAGTAAATAAAGGAACAACATTTAAAGTATATTTTAATGAAGGATATTAAGAACATCTATGTAGTTGATGATGATTCGATTACCTTATTTGGTATAAGAAAGATGTTATCAAAAATCTCGATAACCAGTAATGTCTTCGAATTTAATAATGGTCAAGTAGCTATTGATGATATTGCCGCACGTCTTAGAAATGGAGAACCCCTGCCAGAAGTCATCTTTTTAGACATTAATATGCCCATATTGGATGGATGGGGCTTTTTAGAAGAATTTATAACCATAGATATAGCCCAACCTATTTTAATAAATATTATAACCTCTTCCATTGACCCAAATGATAGAGAGAAATGGTTAAGCTTTAGAGCCAAAACACATCACCTCATTGATTTTGTGAACAAACCCATTTATAAGATCGAATTAAAAGATTTGCATAAAATGGATTTGGCCTCTTAAAAAGAAGTTTTACTTACTTTTGATTTGAAATTCAACCTGTTCAAATCTTAAAACAGTAATGAAAAATTACTTTTTTACATTCTTACTTGTGCTATTCGTTTCATGTGAAACAACCCAAGAAGAACAAAATACTTCTTTCAAAACAGTTTTTGAGCGATCAGGCGGAAAAGAAACCGCCACCTACGATGAAACTATAGAATTCTATCGAAATTTAGCCAAAGAATTCCCTGAGGTTAATATTCAAACTATCGGAAATACCGATAGCGGTTACCCGTTGCATGTAGTGACTTTTAATACTGAAGGAAACTTTAATTTCGAAAAAATTCGAAAAGAACAGCTCGTTTTACTTATAAATAATGGTATTCACCCTGGTGAAAGTGACGGTGTAGACGCTACAATGCTTCTATTTCGTGATTTGGCAAATGAAACCATACCACGACCAAAAGACGTAGTAATCGCTACCATTCCTATTTACAATATCGGTGGGGCGTTGAATCGCAATTCAACATCTAGGGCCAATCAAAACGGGCCTATTTCTTATGGCTTTAGAGGAAACGCCCAAAACTACGATCTAAATAGAGATTTTATTAAGGCAGATACTAAAAATGCTAGGTCTTTTGCACAAATTTTTCACTTAGTTAAACCTGATATTTTTATCGACAACCACGTTAGCAATGGGGCAGATTACCAATACACACTTACCCATCTTTTTACACAGCACAACAAATTAGGAGGAAAACTTGGGGAATATCTCAACAACGAGTTTCAGCCTAAACTAGAAAATCATTTAAAAGATAAGGATTGGGATATCACACCCTATGTCAACATTTTTAATAGCCCCCCTGAAACAGGTTTCTCGCAATTTTTAGACTCACCCAGATACTCGACTGGTTTTACAACTTTATGGAATACACTGGGTCTAATGATAGAAACCCATATGCTAAAACCATACGACCAAAGGGTTAAAGGCACTTATGAATTAATGGCGTCGGCAATTGACATTGCTAATAATGAAAAACAAAACATCAAAGACCTTCGTAACGAACAGTTTGAGCATTTTGCCAAAACTAAAACGTATCACTTGAACTGGCAGATAGATACCATTCAAAATAGTTCTCTAAATTTTAAAGGTTATCACGCGGACACTTTGATTAGTCCGGTTACGGGTCTCCCTAGATTAAAATACAATCGCGATATACCATTTACTAAAAAAGTAATTTATCAAAACTACTTTACCCCTCAGGATACTATTGAAATTCCTGCTGCATATATCTTTAAAAAGGGATGGAGAAAAGTTATTGATAGGTTAAGCGATAATAACATAAGATTTTTTGAGCTTGAAAAAGATACTAGTTTATCGGTCGAGTCTTATAAAATTGCGTCTTATGACACTAGAAAAAATCCTTATGAAGGACACTACCAGCACTACAATACCAAAGTAAATAGTACTAAAAAAACAGTAGCTTTTGCCAAAGGTGATTTTGTGGTTCCAACAGATCAAGAGGGGGTTCGCTATCTTTTAGAAACTTTGGAGCCCAATGGGCCCGATTCATTTTTCAATTGGAATTTTTTTGATACCGTGCTGCAACAAAAAGAAGGTTTTTCTCCTTATGTTTTTGAAGATGAAGCCTTAAAATTACTTAAACAAGATTCAATACTACGCGCTAATTTTAACGTGAAAAAAGAAGAAGATGAAACATTTTCCAAAAATTGGTATGCACAATTGGATTGGATTTTTAAACGGTCAAAATATTACGAAGAAGCACATATGCGATATCCCATCTATAGAATTCAAAAGAA
>CAYGUZ010000166.1:0-5158 GCA_964353215.1 uncultured Flavobacteriaceae bacterium | reverse complement strand
GTATTGATGTTGGTGTTCTTTCCTTTAATGATCACGTGGTAAAGGAAATAGTTTTTGGAGGAATTACTTCTATCTCTGCAAATTTTAATGAAATGGCAACTTTGACAGCAAAGAACATTAAAAAGTTGAACTACTCCAAGTCGATGGTACCCACTAACCTTATCGACAGAGGTTCTTTGTAAGGACTTGAAAAATGAAAATCATATTTTTTTAATTTAATTTTTACGATTACCGTATTTTTTAGCCTTTAAACTTTGATATTAGCAAAACTTTTATATTTTTGTTTAATAGCATAGACTATCATAGCATATAAAACTAATCTAAACTCAATCTTTATGAAAAAAAGCCATCTTAAGAAACTTCTGGTTTTGTTGGTGTTCATTTGTGCGAATACCGCATTTGCACAGCAGAACACGATCACAGGGACTGTCTCCGCTTTTGACGGGCCTCTCCCAGGAGTAAACATTATTGAAAAAGGAACTACAAACGGAGTAACTACTGATTTTGATGGAAATTTCACCATCACAGTTGGTGATGATGCTACTTTGGTTTTTAGTTATATTGGTTTTAAAACACAAGAATTAGCAGTTGCCGGGCAAACTTCAATAAATGTATTGTTAGAAGAAGATTCCGCATTGCTCGACGAAGTTGTCGTTGTTGGTTTTGGATCACAAGCAAAAGTAGATGTAACAGGTGCAATTTCTCAAATTAAACAAGAGGAAATAAAACAAATTGTTAGTGCAGATCCTACTAACGCGCTACAAGGGAGGCTAGCTGGTGTACAAGTTGAAAGTGGAGGCGGGCAGCCAGGTGCTCCCACAAATGTAATTGTTAGGGGAATCAGCTCATTAACAAACACTTTCCCCTTATATGTTGTGGATGGGGCTATTGTAGACGATATTACTTTTTTAAACCCTAAAGATATTATTGATATTCAGGTATTAAAAGACGCTACTTCTGCAGCCATTTATGGTACCAGAGCGGCAAATGGCGTTATCATTGTTTCGACCAATCGAGGCACTGCTAATTCTGCGCCAAAAGTTTCTGTAGATATACGTGGAGGGGCCAATACGGTTTCTAGAACACTAGACTTCTTAGATGGGCCAGAGTTTGTTCAGTTCTTAAATCAAAGAAGTGCCAATGAAGGGCTTCCGGCTAATATTGTAGATAATGGTGTGAATACCGACTTTCAAGATTTATCTTTAAATTCTGGAACAATACAAGATATTGGCTTTAATATCACTGGAGGTGGTGAAGGTTCTTCTTATTATTTTTCTTCTAATTATTATGATGAAGAAGGTATTGTCACGAGTGCAGATTTTCAACGTATCAATATTCGCTTGAATAGCCGTTTTAATTTTGGAAAATGGAAAATCGAAGAATCTCTTTCCTACAATCAAAGAGACTTAAATCAGAATCCATTTTTTGGCAGTGGTACCTTTACCGCACCAGTTGTTAGAGCCTCGGCACCAGAAAGGCTAGGCGGGTTTGAGGCTATTGATTCTAATTTATTTGGCGGTTCTGGAGGTACCAATAATTATGCATTGGCACAATTGGTGGATGACCAAACTACGCAACGTAATGTTCTGGGCAATTTTAAAGTAGAATATGAAATGATTGATGGCCTTACACTTGGGTTAAACTATGGTGTGGATTATCGTAATACCTATGTTAATTTTAGAAGGCCTCGATTTGATATGAGCCCAACGGATGCTCAGGTTAATTTAAATGCACTAAATGATTTGACTGAAGTGCGCGGTGAGATTTTATCCACTAACATCGAACCAACCATCAACTATAAAAATAGTTTTGGGAAGCATGATATTGATGTATTGCTTGGTGGTGCTAGACAACAGATAGATAATAATTCTATTGCAATACAAGCAGAAGGTCTGCCGTCAGATGATATTACCAATATAGCTGGCTTTACAGATGCTATTGTAAATTCTGGTGGGGGTAGGTTTTTATCAAGAATTTTCTCAGTCTTTGGAAGGGTAAATTATAAGTTTGATGATAAATACATTTTTAACGCCATTGTCAGACGAGATGCTTCCTCACGATTTTCGGCGGATGGTGATTTTAACAGTATTGTCTTACCTGCGTTCTCGGCAGGTTGGGTAATTAGTAATGAGGATTTTTGGCCAGAGGATTCTGTTTTTAATTTATTAAAGTTCCGCGCTGGTTATGGAGAGTTGGCTTCCCAGAATATAGGTGATTATTTATTTCAATCAGTACTTAATCCAGCTTCTAACGTAAGTTTCAACAATACGACTGCGGGCGGTTTTGCCATTACTTCGCTAGTAGACCCCAATATTTCATTCGAAACTGCAGAATCAACAAGTTTTGGTTTGGACGCTGTTTTATTGGATAACAAGCTTTCCGTAGGGATGGACTACTATGTGAGAAATAACAATGATGTTCTTGCTGCAGTTGCAGTTCCTTCTACTACAGGATCTGCTACGCCGGTAACTCAAAATGCTGCGTCGATACGTAATTCTGGTTTTGAACTACAAGCCAATTACGATCATGATATCGGAGGAGATTTTAAGTTTAATGTAGGATTGACATTTGCAACTTTTAGTAATGAACTAACAGCTTTACCAAATCCTCTAGTCGGACCATCCATAGATGAAGAAGGGAATACCCCCAATAGATTTGAAGTTGGTCAGCCAATAGGTTTTTTCTTTGGATTTCAAAACGACGGACTTTATAGAAGCCAGGGTGATATCGATAATGACCCAGCTTTGGCAAATGACCCAGAAAGAAGAGCCATTTTACAACCAGGTGATTTTAGAAGAGTTGATATCAATGGTGATGGTCAAATTAACAACGATGATAGAACCAATTTAGGGTCTCCAATCCCTGACTTTACTTATGGTATAAACTTTAATGGAACTTATAAAAATTGGGACTTTGGTCTTAATTTAAATGGAGTTCAAGGAAACGAGATTTACAACGCCCAATTATTCACAGGAACGTTTTTCTTAGATGGAAACAAATTTGGTTTCTTAAGAAACGCTTTTGGATCGCCAGGGGCAGATA
The DNA here is from genome assembly GCA_964353215.1 of uncultured Flavobacteriaceae bacterium. GTDB lineage: Bacteria > Bacteroidota > Bacteroidia > Flavobacteriales > Flavobacteriaceae > Croceitalea. The sequence continues at coordinate 2,116 of CAYGUZ010000166.1, read as the reverse complement.
ACGCAACTACAAATATTCCTAGAGCTTCTTTGCCAAATGCGGCTGGTAATCAATTACCGTCAGATTTCTTTGTAGAAGACGGCTCTTATTTAAGATTAAGGTCTATTGAGATAGGTTATGATTTGACACAGGTAATCGATTTACCATGGGTAAGTAGCGCTCGTGTCTTTTATAACATGCAAAATGTTTTCACAATTACGGGATATAGTGGATATGATCCCGAAATTGGATCTACTCTAGTAGGTACTGGAGGTGGATTTTTTGGTTTCCCAAATAATACACCACCAATTCTTGGTAGAGGTATTGATTTAGGCGCACAACCTAGACCAAGAACATTCATCTTAGGATTACAGGTATCGTTTTAAATTGTTTATGAATAATTAGAAAATTGACAAAATGAAATTAAAAACAAGTAAAATTATGATTGTTACGCTATTGGCAGCCATGCTGGTTCCGCTAAATAGTTGTAACGAGGATGAGCTTCAAATATCCAACCCAAATACAGTATCACAATTAGCTTTCTTTAATGATGAGGCAGATTTTAGAGTTGCTGTGAATGGAATGATACACCCAATAACTGCGGTATTTTTCTGGGGTAGGGTTGTGCATACGGGTCCAACTTTAAGATCAGATGCATTTAATGTAGTGCCTTTTGCGAATAATACAACGATGTCAACATTACAAGGCGTGCCCGGTGTTAGTCGTTGGTCATCAGATATGTTTCCACAATTGTATCAAACTATCTTTAGGGCAAATACTATTTTAGAGGAAGCAAATGATGAAAATCTACCTGCTGGTAGCGGTAGGGATGAAGTATTAGGACAGGCTTACTTTATGCGTGCTTTTGCGAATTGGTATTTAGCTGCTTTTTGGGGTAATGTTCCTTTAGTTTTAAGCACTCCTGAAAATCAAGAAGAATTTTTTCCATCTCCTGCGACTCAAACAGAAATCTTTAATTCGGTGTTATCTGATTTAGCAATGGCTGCAAGTATGTTGCCGGCAACATGGTCTGATAATGATTTGGGAAGACCAACTTCTGGGTCAGCATTGGCACTAAGAGGAAAGACGAATTTGTATATGGGCAACTTTTCAGAAGCTGCAACAGATTTAAGAGCTGTGGTGACCAGTGGAGTGTATAGTTTACTTCCTGCTGAACAGTATGGAGATAATTTTAATGTGGTAGGTGAAAATAATTCAGAATCTGTTTTTGAATTGCAATTTGCTGCGCAAGATAATTTTGTATGGGGATCAGATATACCACTTACAGGATCTCAAAGTAACTATATTATTGACTATGCACCACCGACTTACAGCTTAGATAGAGGCCACTACATTAATCCACATATATTACAAGCGTTTGAGGATAATGGAGATACAGTCAGAAGAAATGAAACCATAGCGTTTGATTATCCAGGTGCTACCGGTTATGGTGGAACCCCATTCTTGGAAGATTTTGCCGGAGACATTGAAGCAGCGCAAGTAGCAGGGGTTGATCCGTTGTTTACTCGTAAATATGCCATGCTGTTTGCGGGTACTCGTGATCAGATTTCACCCTTTGGAGAAAATATTGGATTGAATTGGAGAATAATTAGATACGCTGATGTGCTTTTAATGTTAGCTGAAGCAGAAAATGAAAATGGAAATACTTCAGAAGCAATCGCATTGGTTAACCAAGTGAGGCAACGAGCGCAAATAGCTGACTTGCCAAATACATTAAGCAGTACTGAAGTTTTTGATGCGATAGTTGAAGAGCGAATTATGGAGCTTACCGGCGAAGGCCATCGCTATTTAGATTTAGTGCGCTGGGGCTTGGCGGAAGAGGTGCTAGGTGCAGGTTCTACGATAGCAGGCGGAAGGCACCCAAAATCTCTAGCTGGAGAAAGCGCAGTATTTACACCAGGGCGGGATGAATTACTTTGGATTCCAGTTCCAGAATTGAATGCTAATCCAAATTTGAACCAAAACCCAGGATACTAAACACAACCTTTGATTATAAATTTTTAGTTTGATTTAGTTTAAGTTCAGTAGTTATTAAGAGCCAAGTGATGTATTATTGCTTGGCTTTTAATTTAAAAAAAAACGTTTTGGACTTGGACTACTACTATAGGACTATATA
>CAYGUZ010000165.1:0-5162 GCA_964353215.1 uncultured Flavobacteriaceae bacterium | reverse complement strand
ATATAAAATGAATGGAAATTAGTGAAAGTTGTTTTACTTAATTACGCTTTTTGTTTCAACAACAAAAACAAAAACAACGATTTCATGTTATTGATATTATACTCGCTAGATACTAAATACTTTGGTTAAAAATCTGAAATTATGAGTACCGTATTGATTTTGTCTATTTCATCTATAGCTTCCATATGGATTAAAGAATGGTTTAAAACAAAAAGAATAGAAAAATTAAAATATTTAGATGAAACTGCCATTAAAGCAATTGGTAATTACGAAAGAAAATCAAATGTAAGGAGTCGTTTAAAAAGGGTTGTAGATTCCTGCCTTCGCAGGAATGACAGTTAAAGCAAGTTTGTCAACTAAATCATTTAAATCTTCTAAAACCAAGGATTCTTTGTGAGCCAAAATCTATTTCTGGGTAAGGGGTGTGGTAAAAGAAAATACTTGGGCAAATAGTTGCGATATGACCTGACTGTTCGATTAGGTTCTTTACTGTCTCTCCTTTTAAGTAATAATTCTAGCGTCTGAATGAGCAAGCCGTAATGGCAAGTGCGCAGAACACCCTTCACAAGCCCTAATCTCTGAAAGTAATTTTTTACTTCTTCCCACTTATGATAATTACAATTTCGCCCTTTGGTGGTTTTTGGGTAAAGTGTTCTAAAACTTCCGAAATGGTACCCCGAATAGTTTCTTCGTACAATTTCGTGAGTTCACGAGATATGGAGACCGGTCTGTCTAGTCCGAAATATTCTCCAAATTGTCCCAGTGTTTTCAATAGTTTGTGGGGAGATTCGTAAAAAACCATGGTTCTGGTTTCCTCGGCTAAAAACTCCAGCCGAGTTTGCCTGCCTTTTTTTACCGGAAGAAAACCTTCAAAGACAAATCGGTCGTTTGGCAGCCCACTGTTGACCAAGGCAGGCACAAATGCCGTAGCCCCAGGAAGGCATTCCACCTCAATGGTATTCTCTACACAGGCACGGGTCAATAAAAAACCTGGATCCGAAATTGCCGGTGTGCCCGCATCGGAAATCAGGGCAATTGTTTCCTTATTTTGTAGGCGCTTTATGATGCTATCGACCGTCTTATGCTCGTTGTGCATGTGGTGGCTTTGCATTGGGGTCTTAATCTCAAAGTGTTGCATTAGTTTACCACTGGTACGCGTGTCTTCGGCAAGAATTAAGTCTGCTTCTTTTAAGACCTTAATTGCCCTAAGTGTAATATCTTCTAGATTACCAATTGGTGTAGGCACCAAATATAACTTCCCCATCAAACCAAATTAAGATCTTACCTGTTTACCTGTAAAATAAGAGAGTAAAACCATGCTAAATGCTATAACTGCGCCCATGTGTTCGCCGTCACGCACCATATAGTGCGCAAAAAAAGCTAAAACGGTATTAAAGAAAAAGCCTGCATAGGCCCATTCTTTTAACCACTTCGAAAAATTACCCCAAACTGCAACCAAACCTAAAATTTTGGCAATTGCAAGAGGGTAAATAAGATAGGTAGGATAGCCCATATTTACAAAGAAATCTACAATAGCTTGGTGGTTAAAAAAGTAGTTGTAAACTGAAAAAAACATGATAAGGGTCAACATGCCTGTAGAGACCCAATAGAGAATTTTCTTTACCATCGGTGATTAAGTTAAATTGTAAAACTAAATGTAATGATATTTAGCAACCTAAGCGAACTTTCTGGCTATCAGCGTCATAAAACGATTTTCATACTCCTCTTTTCCTTCCCAGTTCTTATATTCCGGCTTCACCATATTATTGATAAAGGCCACAGAACGCTCTTCAGTTTCAATAGTGTTTAATTGCGAAAGCACGCGGTTGTAATCTTCTACATTGTCGTGAAAAAGATGCTTTACAAAGGCCAACTTATCATTTAAGCCAATTTGAAGTTCTTTATTTAATCTATCGTTCAAAGATTTTGGCACCGTATTATCTTTTGTTGGTTCTGGTGCCAACAAGTCTTTATCGTTTTTTATAGTTTCAGGCTTGGCAATAAAATCGCCAAAAATATGTTCGATAGCTTCCGTTGGCATTTCAGAAACCATATCTTTTATAGTATCCATACCTGGATGCGTAATAATATCCTCTTCATGCGGATTGTTTTCTGGCACTCCGGTATTTCCGCTCATCACGGAACTCGCCAGTTTTTCAAAACGCGATGCAAGTACATTTTTAGATACATCGACCTCAACATCACTAAGCTTTTCATCTATAAACTTTAAAACCGCCAACTTTTCGTATAATTCTTTAGCCACTTCGTACAAGTCGGCAAGTTCTTTGTCTTCACGAGAAGTAATTATATCAGTAGACAATTTCACCAATTGTTCTCTTATCTGTCGTTTCATCAACTTAATCTTTAACTATATAAATGTACCACCAAATTCTATGCCTTTTTAAAAACGAAAGGTTAAATTTAATACTAGCTTCCAGGGCTATTTTTTTAGTAATTTTAGCACTGCTATAACAAGAACGAATAAACCGCTATTTTCGTTTAAAAGTACAATATGTTTCTCGAAAACACCGTAAACCATAAAGAACAATTCGGATGGATAGAAGTTATCTGTGGTTCTATGTTTTCAGGAAAGACCGAAGAACTTATCAGAAGGCTAAAACGTGCCCAGTTCGCCAAACAGCGAGTGGAAATTTTTAAACCTCAGGTCGACACCAGATATAATGAGGAAATGGTAGTTTCTCACGATGCCAATGAAATACGCTCTACACCTGTGCCGGCAGCAGCAAATATTCGATTATTGGCAGATGATTGTCAAGTTGTGGGGATAGATGAGGCGCAATTCTTTGATGATGAAATAGTTACCGTTTGTAATGATTTGGCCAATCGTGGGGTAAGGGTAGTAGTCGCCGGACTAGATATGGATTTTAAGGGCAACCCTTTCGGACCTATGCCGGCTCTAATGGCAACAGCGGAATATGTTACCAAAGTACATGCCGTTTGCACCAGAACAGGAAATCTTGCCAACTATAGTTTTAGAAAATCGGATAATGATAAATTGGTTTTATTAGGCGAAACCGAAGCCTACGAGCCTTTAAGTAGAGCTGCTTTTTACAAAGCCATGCTAAAAGAAAAAGTAAGTCAGATGGATGTTGACGCCGAAGAAGTTACCTCAAAAAAAAAGGCCGCTAATGGGTAATATTCGAGAGACTACTTTAGAGATCGACCTTTCAGCTCTGGAGCACAATTTTAATTTTATTAAAGCCAAACTCAAAAAAGAGACCAAGTTTTTAGCAGTAGTAAAGGCGTTCGCCTATGGTAGTGATATGGCTATTGTAGCTAAAAAACTGGAAAGTTTGGACGCTGATTATTTTGCAGTTGCCTATGTAAAAGAAGGTGTGCTTTTAAGAAATGCAGGCATTACCGCCCCTATTCTGGTATTACACCCGCAACCTATAAATTTTGAAGAACTCATTGACCGTTGTTTAGAACCCAGCATATATTCCCCAAGAATTTTAAATTCTTTTTTGGAAACCGCCAAGAAAAAAGGACAAACCAACTATCCTATTCATTTAAAATTTAATACCGGCCTAAACAGATTGGGCTTCTGGGAAAATGACATCTCTCTTATTTTAAAAAAGTTAGATGGTGAAACTGCACTTAAAATAACATCGGTTTTTTCGCATTTAGCAGCTTCAGAGGACAATAAGGAGCGTGAGTTCAGCTTACAGCAAATAGAAAGCTTTAAAAAAATTAGTGATGAACTATCAGAAAAACTTGGTTCTTCCCCTATGCGACATATACTGAACACCTCTGGTGTTCTAAATTATCCTGAAGCGCAATTTGAAATGATCCGAAGTGGTATAGGGCTTTACGGCTATGGAAACGAATCAGGGATTGATGCCCAGTTAAAACCGGTTGCCTCCTTAAAAACTATTATCTCACAACTCCATCAAATTGAGCCCAACGAAAGTGTGGGTTACAATCGGGCTTTTAAGTCTAAAGACTATCGGGTTACGGCTACCCTACCTATTGGGCATGCAGATGGTATCTCTAGGCAATATGGCAATGGTAAAGCCTTTGTTCAGATCCATGGGCAAAAAGTGCCCATTATCGGTAATGTTTGTATGGATATGATAATGGTAGATGTTACCGGAATCAGCTGTAAAGAAGGTGATGAAGTTGTGATTTTTGGCGATACGCTATCTGCCGAAAGCTTTGCCAATACAGCAGATACCATATCGTACGAATTGCTTACAGGCATATCGCAACGTGTAAAGCGAGTTTTAAAATAGATAGCTCTTCAATCATTTTAACATTTCTTTAGTCTTTTTTTGTAAATTGTGCAGGTATTAACCACTTAAACTATAAATACAATGCTTAAAGAATTTAAGAATTTTATCATGACGGGTAACGTCATTGAATTTGCTGTAGCCGTTATCATGGCCGGTGCCGTAGGCTTGGTAGTAAACGGATTTGTTGCCGACATAGTAATGCCTGTTGTAGGTCACTTTGCTGGCGGAATTGATTTTGCAGATATGAAAGTAGTACTGGATGAAGCTGTGGTTGCAGCAGATGGTAGTGTTACAAGTGCAGAAAATGCAATCCGTTGGGGTGCATGGGTAAACACTATTGTTAATTTATTAATAGTAGGTTTTGTAATGTTCTTAATTGTTAAGGCTTATAACAAAACAAAAGCTCCAGAACCAGAAGCTGCTCCAGCTGGGCCAACTGCAGAAGAGTTGTTGATGGAAATTCGTGATGCTTTAAAAAAATAGTGGGACCCTGAAATAAATTCAGGGCAGGCCGCTACATCACACATTTAACTAAAACCGTCAGTTTGTTCGATAACAAGCTGGCGGTTCTTTTTTATTCCTGCTTTCGCAGGAATCTGATTAAGTGTTTTATCTTAGTATGAACATAAGTGAGCTATAGTTAATAACTCTATTAAATTGACCCCAATAACGCAACCCGTACACTGCTTACGCAGCTGTAGTACATAGCGTGGTGATGATTCAGCATTCGCCTGCGGCGAACAAAATTGCTACGTGCGCCTTGGGCACACTCCCGCCCTTTTGCAAGGCTGCACCATCGAAAGGGCTACACCAAATCGCTAAATCCGTAGGATGAGGGACCCATTTGCCAAAACCGCCGCCAAGGCAAAAAACAACGCAACACATCAACGGCTAAACGCAATTTGGCAC
>CAYGUZ010000164.1:0-5169 GCA_964353215.1 uncultured Flavobacteriaceae bacterium | reverse complement strand
GTTAGATGGTGACCAATTGTAGGCAAGTGAGGTGTTAAAAACCTGTTTGTCCAAACCAATATTTTGTTGAAAATTGGTTCCGATAGATAATCGTGTTTGGGGCAACATGTAATATGGAATTACCTTTTCTGTATTTAGTGGAAACCAAATTCTAGGAAAAGTAAGGTTGATGTCTCCTCCGATTTCTGAGGTGAACGTTTCTTCAGAAAGTGATTGATCACTTAAAACACCAATAGAACCTCTCACTGAAAAACTAAGTGTTTCTGCACCTCCAAAGACGTTTCTGGCAAAAACAGAGCCACTTAAGGCAGTACCTACAACTTGAATGTCAGATCTTGAAATATCAAAATCAAGCCCCAAAGAATATTTAGATCTTGCAGCCAAATAGATATTGGTGATCAAACGAGATTGAATTGTGTCTTGCTCAAAATCGATATTCGGATACTTGAAGGTATTGAGGTTGGTAATCTGTCTTTGGGTTCGAATTCTATCCAAATCCCTATAAATGCTATCTTTTTCAAAGAAAATAGCATCTGTCAAGGCATTAGGCTTATATCGAAGTCGACCTTTGTAATAAATAGTATAGCCTTCGTGTTCAATAGACTGCATTGCATCTATGTCTTGATTAAACAAATAATCTGCGTAAATATTTATTTTTTCAAAACGATGAACCTTGTATTCTTGTGATTTTGATCGGTCATTGGAGCCGACAAAGTTTTTAATGTTCAACTGAACATCCATTTTCTGGTCATCCTTAAGTTTTGTAGTGTCTCTTAAAATGTCAAAACTTATTGAGCTTTCCTGAAAATTATAAACACCAGAATTTCTAAAGACCGAAGTTAATCGTTGCCGCTCTCTGTTGAAATTAGCCAAATCAAACTGTTCTTTTTCTTTAATAAAAGAACCTTTTTTATTGTCTAGATATAAAGAGTCTATGTCTGATGATAGAATGCGGGTTGATAACGAATCGACACTGTAGGGCTTGCCAAGAATAACATTGTAGTCAATTTCGGCTCGCTTTCTTTTTTTCTTGGGTAGAATGGTGTAAGAAGCGGTGTTGTTAAAATAGCCTTTACTACCATAGTAGGCTTGTAAGCGTTCTGTAGACTTTCTTGTTTTAGAAGTGTCTATAATTGCAGGTGCTTCACCAACACGTTTCAAAAAATTACTGTAACCTTTTACAAAGAAAGATTCTCCTAAACGGTTGACTTGCTTTTTTGATAAAAAAGAATTTAACCGCTGTTCGCGCTTTTCTTTTCTGTGCAACCAATTTTGATAAGAAGAATCAGGATTTTCTTTTGCAAGATTGTATAAATTCAAGCGTAAGGGATAGCCTAAAAGACTACTATTGGGTTTTTGCGAAATAAGGTTTTTGACCTGATCTTCACTTATTTTGATGCTATCTGCATAAATGGTGTTCTTTGTGAGCAGAAATTCATTTTCGCCTACTTTTTTAATAGCATTGCATGAAGATAAAATAAGTAGTAGCAAGAATACTCCTATTTTTGCCCTGAAATGACCAAGAACGTTTATTATCTTCATTGGGGGTAAAATTACATGATTTAACATGGTTAGCAAAAACCAACTCAAACTGATTAAGAGCTTACATCAAAAAAAGTACCGAAATGAACACGGTCTCTTTTTTGTTGAAGGATTAAAGACTGTCAAAGAGCTTCTAAATTCAGATTTAAACCTTTTTAAACTTTATGCCACAAAGCAATACAGTGATGATTTTCTGAAATTTGAAATTCATGATATAACTGAAAACGATTTAAAAAAGATTAGCGCTTTGCGTCAGCCGAGCGGTGTTTTGGCAGTTTTTCAAATGCCAAAAATTAAAAAAGTTGATTTTGGCAATTGGGTGGTGGTGCTAGATGATGTAAGAGATCCAGGAAATCTCGGGACCATTATACGCCTTTGCGATTGGTTCGGAATTGAACATATCGTATGTTCTAATGAAACAGTAGATATGTTTAACCCTAAAGTGCTTCAAGCTACTATGGGTTCAATCACCCGAGTAAATGTAGTTTATCAAGATCTAGAATCTTTTTTGGCAAAAGCTAGCTTGCCCGTTTACGGAACTTACATGCAAGGAGGTTCCATTTATAAAGAAGATTTTCCCAAAGCAGGAGTTTTAATTATGGGTAATGAGGCTAACGGAATAGCACCTAAACTTAAAGCTCGTATAGATAAGAGCGTAACGATACCGCAATTTGGTAATCAAACTACGGAAAGCTTGAATGTAGCCACCGCGACCGCGATTGTACTCAGCGAAATTAGAAGTAACACTTAAATTTTTCGGCCTGGCTTACTCAAAAGTAAGGTTAATGAAGATTCCGCGTGTTCTAACGGCATCAAGGTTGCCTGTCCATGGACTGCCAGGGTCGTCATCAGCCACCAATTCATTGGTCAAGGCAAAAACACCCCTGATGGATGGAGTGAACTTAAAAAACTCTGTGTAGAAATCTACCCCAAACCCAAGTTCGTAACCGTAGACATTCTTTTTCATTCTGAAAGTGCCGCTACTATTATCATCTAAGCTATCTTCATTGGCGCCTAAATTAACGGCAGCATAGCCTCCTCCAATGATAAAAGGCTTAAAATTGTAAAAACGCTTTGTGCTAAGTTTTAGCAATAGTGGAAATCGAATGTAAGTGGATCTAACCTCTCTTATAGCTTCATTCTCAGTCGTAAAACCGGGAAACCCAAGAATTCTCTGTGAATAGAGTAAACCTGGTTCAAATCTAACATCGACAAATTCATTGATGCGCATTTCGCCAATGAGTCCCACATTAAAACCAAAAGTTTTGTCTACGAGTACGTCTTGACCGATGTCATTTTCATATTCAAACTGAAAATCGTATTGGTTGATACCGAGGTAGTAACCCCAGTTCAATAGGGTCTTATCCTCATTTTGAAGATTTATGATGGGGTCTTTTCTAAACTGCGCATGAAGATTGTTTGTGACCAGAATAAGGGCCAGCAAGACAAGTAAGTTTTTCATCTATTTATTTTGACGCTACGTATATAGTTGCCACCCCAAATGTCTGAGGTTTGTTCTCTATACCTATAAACCCGATTTTTGCCAAAATATTGTTGAAAGCTTTGCCATGAGGAAAGATAGCTGCCGATTCTGAAAGATAATTGTAGGCAACTTTGTCTTTTGAAAATAACTTTCCGATGGTAGGTAAGATATATTTGGCGTAGATGGTGTAACCTTGTTTAAATGGTGTTTTGGTAGGCACGGAAGTTTCTAAAATTGCTAAAGTGCCGTTTGGTGCCAAAACACGATAAATTTCTTGAAGTCCTTTTTCTAAATTTTCAAAATTCCGCACTCCAAAGGCCACTGTTATGGCATCGAAAGCATTATCTTTGAAGTCTAGATTTTCACTATCCCCAACAACCATTTCAATAGTATTAGTTAATTTTTTTTCGTTCACTTTGTCAATTCCTACTTCTAACATTCCGGTAGAAATATCTAGGCCTACTATTTTTTTTGCACCGGTCTTTACCATTGCAATAGCTAAATCACCAGTACCGGTCGCAATATCGAGAATACTATTTGGTTTGGCACTACCGACAAGTTTTACTACTCTTTTTCGCCATTTGGTATCTATACCTAAAGAAATAACCCTGTTTAACCCATCATAATTCTTTGAGATGGTATCGAACATTTTGGTTACCTGTGCCTTTTTGTCTAAATCGGAATCTTTATATGGAATTACTTTTTTTGCCATTTCGAAAATTGAAACGCAAAGATACAACTTGAACGAAGAGTCTTCAATATCGTTTAGAAGCAAAATAAAATGTGTAATTTTGTCATTAAATCTGAAACTATCCCGCTGTATGGGCGAAAGTTTTGACCATCGAACAAACTATTCCTTTCCTCATAACTGCTCAATTTATTTAAATTGTTTATAGTTAAAAAAATCATTTTAGGTTAATGAAGATAATCATTGCAGGTGCAGGAGAAGTAGGCTTCCATTTGGCCAAACTATTGTCTTATGAGTCTCAAGACATCACCTTGATCGATACGGATAAAGAAAGTCTTTCTTATGCTGATAATCACCTAGATATTAGAGTTTTAAAAGGGGATGCCACGTCCGTTTCCGTATTGCAAGATGCCAATGTTGAAAATTCTGATTTGGTAATTGGGGTTACGGCTTCTGAGACAACTAATCTAACCCTATGTTTTTTGGCCAAACAATTAGGCAGTAAAAAGACTATTGCCAGAATTTCGAATACCGAGTTTGTAGATAATAAAGAGCTTATAAAATTTGAAGAGTTAGGTGTTGATGAGCTTATATCACCAGAAGAACTGGCAGCAACGGAGATACAGTTGTTGCTGAACCAATCTGCATTTAACGATACTTATGAGTTTGAAGAAGGTTTATTGACCATGGTAGGTGTGTTCTTGCCTAAAAACGCTCCTTTTGTTGGTAAGATGGTGAAGGAGGCTGCCAATATTTTTCCAGAGCTTCATTTTATGCCCATTGCTTTACAAAGAATGGGTACGCAATACACGGTAATACCAAGAGGAGATACTATTTTTAAAGAGGGCGACCAATTGTATTTTATTACCTCTGCCGAAGGTGTAGATGAGTTGTACAAACTCATTGGCATGAAAAAGAAAGAGATAAAAAACGTTATGATCCTTGGAGGTAGTAAAGTTGGCTGTAAAACCGCGCATTACCTCTGTAATAAAAGATTTAATGTAAAGCTCTTCGAAAAAAATAAGGATAAAGCTTTTGAAATAGCAGATAGTTTGCCCAATGCTTTAGTGATTAACGGTGATGGTAGAAATGTGGAGTTATTGGACGAAGAGAGTATTGAGTCGATGGATGCATTCATAGCTGTTACCGGTAATTCTGAGACAAACATTATGTCTTGCCTAGTGGCAAAGTCCAAAGGGATCAAGAAAACAATTGCTTTGGTAGAAAACATGGATTACTTTCAGCTTTCGCAGTCAATAGGTATTGATACTTTGATCAATAAAAAGCTGTTGGCCGCAAACAATATTTTTAGGTACATACGTAGAGGCGAGGTCTTGGCCTTGACTAGGTTGATCAACTTAAATGCTGAAATTTTAGAATTCGAAGTAAAGCCGACGTCCCTTGTAAATGGAGAAATTATAAAAGAATTAGATTTTCCCAGAGATGCTATTATCGG
>CAYGUZ010000163.1:0-5197 GCA_964353215.1 uncultured Flavobacteriaceae bacterium | reverse complement strand
ATGTTAGTGGTAGTACAGGTGGCGGAAACCAGCCAACTGGTGCCTTGGCCTCGGATAGATCGGCATGGACAATTGCAGATTTCAGCACAGAACAAGAGGCTGGAGAGAACACAGGGCTTGCGACTGCCGTATTGGACGGGGATTTGGAAACCTATTGGCATTCTTGCTATAGCGGTGCTTGTGGCGGCGCAGTACATCCACACCATATCACTATCGATTTGGCCGAAGAATTTGATGTTTCAGGCTTACAATTTGCACAAAGACAAACATTATCTAGGGCGGTTAATGAAATAAGTATAGAAGTTAGTACTGATAATCAAACATTTACTTCTGTAGGCAATTTTGCCTTAGAAAATATAGCGGATTTGCAAACTATAGCTTTTAATGCAATTACGGCAAGGTACGTAAAGGTGATTATGAATTCGTCACATGACGGAGACCGTTTTGCATCCATGGCAGAAATAAACGCATATTTGGCAGATGCAACTGGAGGCGGCGGCACTACTAGTAGCTTGGCAGATAGAACTAATTGGGTAATGGCCAGTTTTAGTTCAGAAGAAACTTCTGGCGAAGGAGAAACCGGAAGGGCCGCCGATGTGCTAGATGGAGACTTAAATACTTACTGGCATACCTGTTGGACCTGTTCACCAGAAACGGTTTTTCCTCATGAACTAATAATAGACATGGCTCAGACAGAAAGCGTATCTGGATTAGAGATTTCACAAAGACAAACGCTCTCAAGGGCAGTAGAAGGAATTACCATTGAGGTAAGTGAAGACAATGCTTCATTCACGGAGGTGGGTAGCTTTACGCTAGAGAACGACCCTGCCTCGCAAACCATTTCATTTAGTGCAGTATCGGCTAGGTATATTAAGATAATAAGTACTTCAGCTTATGATGGTGATCGCTTTGCCGCTTTATCAGAAATTAATGCTTACATCGAATAAAATAAATTAAATTTGGTTGGGCGATTCGACAGACCGCCCAACCAAATTTTAAAATCAGACCTGAAAAGGTTAAAAAAAAATTATTATGAAAATTAAGGGTTTAGTATTGTTTTTATTAGTGTTAGGCTTCAATACAAGCATCATCTCATGTGAATCTTCAACAGATGCTATGGTTGAAGAACAAGAAGAAACAGGAGAAGAAACAGGAGAAGAACAAGTGGATGAATCACTGAATTTATCCACTACAATACCAATTGGAGTGAATAGCTGGGTAATCAACAGCGTAACTCAAGACGAGCTAGTTGTTTCAGATTCTGGCATCCATAATTGGACAGAACTCACTGATGTCATTCGCACCTTTGTTCATACTGGGTCAGGAGAGTTACATGTGGGCTTAAACATAAAAGCTGGCGACGGAGACTCGAAAATCAAAATAACCGTTGGTGATAAAACGGTTGAATTAGATGTAGACAATACGGATTATGAAATAATAGAAGTTGGAAAGTTCAATGTAACATCAGGTTACAATTATATAGAAATTCAAGGTCTAGAAAAATCTGGCACCTTCATTGGCGATATAAATGATTTACGTATTGGTGGTTCTGCAACAAGCCAAGGAGTGGACTATGTTCCTTTGAGCAATCCACATTTTGGTCGTAGGGGGCCATCTGTTCATTTCAGGTATACCCAACCTTCAGGCAAAGATACAAGGTGGTATTACAATGAGGTTACCGTTGCACCTGGAGAGGATATATTGGGATCATTCTTTATGGTCAATGGCCATAAAGATGGGTACTTTGGCATGCAGGTAAATTCAGAAAGTGAAAGAAGGGTCTTATTTTCTATCTGGAGTGCCTTTGAAACAGATAATCCTGATGAAATTCCTGATGATGCTAAGGTTATTAACTTAGGTAATGGCAATGGCGTAACCGTACAAGATTTTGGCAACGAAGGTTCAGGAAAACAGAGCTTTATTGACGTGGGATGGAAAACAGGCGTTACTTACAAGTTCTTGTTAAAAGGAGAGCCTTCTGATCAGGCTGTTGGATCAACAGATTACACGGCATATTTCTATGATCCAGAAGTAGGGGTTTGGCAATTGATCGCGAGCTTGAGAAGACCACAGACCTCCAACTATATTGAAAACACACATTCTTTTTTAGAGAATTTTCGTGAATCAACAGGTCATTTGACCAGAGAAGTAGCTTTTGGCAACCAGTGGGTCTATACAACCGATGGTGTTTGGTCAGAAATGACAAATGGCTTCTATACCGCAGATGCCACTGCTGCAAGAGATGAAAGACTAGATTATGCAGGAGGCGTAAACGGAGATAAGTTTTTCTTAAAGAACTGTGGTTTTTTCAATGAATCCGTAACTCCAAGTACTTCTTTTTCAAGAGCGTCTTCAGGTACGGCACCTAACATAGATTTTGCATCCTTGCCCCAACCAACCCCACCCGCTCCTCCTGCAGAAGTTACTTTCTTAGAAAGAACAGGATGGGTCCTCAGTAGCTTTAGTTCTGAAGAAACTTCGGGCGAAGGTGCGACAGGCAGAGCCGCTGATGTGCTGGACGGTGATGACACCACATACTGGCATTCTTGTTGGAGTTGTTCCCCCGCTGCGCAATATCCTCATGAATTGGTAATTGACATGCAGTCAGAGCTAACGGTCGACGGTGTGGCTTTTACCCAGAGAACAACACTTTCGAGAGCGGTGAGTGATATTGAGATTTTAGTAAGTTCAGACAATATGAACTTTGAAAGTCTCGGAAATTTTGTGCTTGCGAACAAGTCTGACCAGCAAAATATTCAGTTCTCAGAAAGCAAAGTTTTTAGATACATAAAAATTGTTTCAAAATCTGCACACGATGGACAGCAATTTGCAGCTTTAGCTGAAATAGAACCCTTTATCCTTTAGTAAAAAAAATAGAAATAGTTACAAATGAATCAACGAAGAAAATTTTTAAGGCAAACGGCATTAGCGAGCACGGGGATAGCATTGGCGCCAAGCCTTTCTTTCAGTAAAACAAAATCACCTTTTGTAGAAAAGCTAAATGTAGCACTAATCGGAGTGGGACTAAGAGGGATGAACCATCTGAATAATTTTCTGCTCCGTGATGACACCACCGTTGTTGCTGTTTGTGATGTTGATTCGAATAGGACAAGATTAGCGGAAGAGGCTATTAAGAAGGCAGGCAAACCCAAAGCCAGAATATTTGGAGACAGCGATTATGACTATCGTAACCTTTTGGCATTAAAAGAGATAGATGCCGTGGTAATCTCAACCCCATGGTTATGGCATACAAGAATGGCCGTAGATTCAATGAAAGCAGGCAAGTTCACAGGCTTGGAAGTATCTGCCGCGAATACCCTTGAAGAGTGTTGGGATTTGGTGAACACCCACGAAGAAACGGGCTCTCATCTCATGTTGCTTGAAAACGTTAATTACAGAAGGGATGTATTGGCCGTACTAAATATGGTACGTCAAAATGTGTTCGGAGAATTACTACATTTCAGGTGTGGTTACCAGCACGATTTAAGGCATGTGATGCTCAATGATGGTAAAACAGCTTATGGTAAAGGTGTGGAATTTGGTGAAAAAGGTATTTCAGAAGCTAAATGGCGTACCCAACACTCCGTTTTACGAAATGCCGATGTCTATCCAACGCACGGTTTGGGGCCAATTGCTGCCATGACCGATATTAATCGAGGAAATCGTTTTATGTCACTGACATCGCACGCCACAAAAGCCGTTGGACTGCACAACTATATTGTAGAAAATGGTGGTGAAAACCATGCCAATTCAAAAGTGAAGTTTAAGCAAGGAGACGTCATAACTTCTACCATTGATACCGCTCAAGGTGAGACAATTATGGTCACCCATAACGTAAACACGCCTAGACCTTACTCCTTGGACTTTAGGGTACAAGGTGCTAAAGGTGTGGCAGATTTTGACTATCACACCAAACGCATACATGTAGAAGGAACTACAGAAGGCCACGGTTGGGAGAATATGGAACCATGGTTGAAAAAATACGACCATCCACTTTGGAAAAAATATGGTGAGTATGCCACTGGGGCAGGGCATGGAGGTATTGACTTTTTTGTGCTGCATGCATTTGTAGCGTCTGCTAAGGAAAATATTGCACCGCCTATGGATGTCTATGACGCCGCAGCTTGGAGTGCTGTTACTCCATTATCTGAACTCTCAATCGAAAATAACGGAGAACCACAAGATTTTCCTGATTTCACGCGGGGAAGATGGGTAAAAAGAAAACCATACAACTGGATTAAGGATACTTATTAAAAAAAATCATGGATACGTCTGGTAAATTTTTAAAGAGCGATGCTTCATAAAAGAGAATTTGCCTAAAACGCTACATCTTTTACTGCTAGCACTTTGGTCGTACCTTTTGATGCATAATACAGTTCAATGTTTTCAACAAAGCAATTGAAACTCGCACTAATAGGTTATAAAGGGAGTAATACCAAGGCCACCAATAAAGCATTACAGAACGACAACAACACTGAGTTGGTTGCGGTGGCAAGTGCTTAATCAGATAGGGCAAATGAAAGATTTATAGCATTATTTTAGGCTTAGCCGACTCCAATAACTTTAATGTATGGGCCCGAACCAATAATAAGGCTTAAGCTTAAACTAAGAATTTGTTTGTTTTACCTCATTTCTTCATGAAATCGTTGAAAACAGGCTTATTAGCTCTAACGTAACTCTGAAATTCGTAGTAGTCTATATATTCGAATAGACCAACTGCAGAACAATTATCCTCTAATAAACTCGTGTTTTCATGAAAGGCGGCGGCATTATTTATATTGTCGTGTAAGAATGGAATAAAGTCTAACAATTTTTTATCGTTAAAATTAAATACTTCAGGAAATAGGTTTTGGTTCAATCGCCAAGAATTACCGAATGCATATGTGAATTTGGACTCTCCCAAGACTTCAAAAAAATACTCTTGTGGATAGAAGAATTTTGCCTTTAAATTATTTCCGATAAAAGCTGACCCGTGATTATAATCACCTAATAGGCAATTGGTTATTATTAAATCTTCGATAATAAAAAGCATTCCACTAATTGTTGCGTTATTAGCGGTAACACTGCCCGTCACAAAAAGTAATTCCATTGGATCGTCAGTAAGTGAAATACAGCCATCCACCGTTAAGTTTCCGTGTATTATAAGTACTCCGATTTCCAGTTCCGTCATGCAACGTAAATTGCTTAAGTGTAGATC
>CAYGUZ010000162.1:0-5201 GCA_964353215.1 uncultured Flavobacteriaceae bacterium | reverse complement strand
CCTAATATGTTTTCTGAGTACATCGCATACAATTTTTCAAAAGCCGAGACTTCTTTATTTTGAAATTTTTGTATGAGTAAATCTAGATTCATAGTGTTGTGTCACAAATATAAAAAAGGCTTCCTTTAAGGAAGCCTTTTTAAGCACTTTCTAGGTTCTTTTTTATTGAATAATACCGGTACATGCAACTCTTGCACCTGCTGCGCCACTGGGCTGTGAGGTAAAATCATCTACACCTTGGTGTACAATTACCGCCTTGCCAACAATATTTTTGGTTTCATCATCACATCCAATGCACCATTCGCTAGTTTCAAATTCGATACTGGCACTTCCTTCCGCATCAGCGTCAAAATTTCCAATATCGCCTTTGTGGTAACCGCCTTCGGCTCCCCATGCTGCATGAGGTTGAAAAGTTGGATTCCAATGTCCTCCTGTGGACTTTCCGTCAGCTGAAGAGCAATCTGCTTTTTCGTGAATATGTATCGCATGTTCACCTTCGGTTAGACCTGAAAGGGAGGCCATCATTTTCACCACACCATTTTTTTCGGTAAAGGTGACTTCTCCGCTAATACCGCTATCATTTTTAGGTTCCATCGTGAATTTAATAGTATTCACTTCTTCGATGACCTCTTTCATTGCTTCCTTAGCTGCTGCAGATTCTTCCGCTGCCTTTTTTCCGTCTTCATATCCTTTTTTGAAATCTTTACATTGGTATGATACAGTTATCAAAAGTACTAGTGTGGCTAGTTTTATGTTTTTCATCGTAAACGTTTTATAGGTTTGGCACTAATTTACAGAATATATCGAGAGCGTCGATAGTTTTCATAGCATCTAGATGTATTTAAAATAAAAAAAGACCATCGATCGATGGTCTTTTTACAGTACAATGACCGCTTTTATTTTGCTTCTTCAGGCATTAAGATGCCTAAGAAATAATTTTTGTCAAGGTAAGTTTTGGCAACTTTTTGTAAATCACTTGGTTTCAGCTTTTTTACTTTGTCCTCGTAAGATAGTATAGCATTTGGGTCTCTATTTTCTTGGTGTGCGGTTAAGAGATTATCTAGCCAAAACTTGTTGGTTTTAATGGCCTCTTTGCGTTGTACTAAATAGGTCTCCTTAACTTTTGCCATATCCTCATCGGAAACCCCTTCATTCTTGATTTTTTCCACTTCGCCAAGGGCTGCGGCCACAAGTTTGTCTACATTTTCTGGCCCACATGGGAATGAAATACTAAAGGTTAGATTTGAGAAAGATATTTTACTTAAACTGCCCCGTGCACCAACACCATAAACGCCTCCTTCTTCTTCACGTAATTTCTCCACTAATTTAATAGTCAATACTTCACCTAGGGCAGCAACGGCCAAAGCTGTCTTACCATCATAAGGAATCTCTTCTTCCCAAACGAGGGATACATTACTTTTAGGGTCTTTGCCTCGGTTTACAATGTGTTTTTGAAATGCATCTTTTCTTCTGAACTTTGTTGGAACAAATTTTTCATTACTGTTCGTGCCAGGTAAAGAAGCCAAATATTTTTTGGCAAAATCTGCAACTTGTGCTTCAGCTACATTACCTACTAAGAAATAATGGAAATCTCCAGCATCTGCAAAGCGTTCTTGATATTTTTTATAGGCTAAATCATAGTCGGCTGCATCCATTTTTTCAGCAGTAGGGAAACCGGTATACCTAGAATTTCCTTCATTTCTGATTTTACCGATTTGATCTTGAAAATAGAACTGTGGATTGGCCATAAGGTTACCTAAAAAGCTCTTTTGCTTCGTAATAAAGGAGTTATAGGCTTCATCATCTTTATTTAAAGCAGTAAAGTATAGATGAACCATTTGAAATAAGGTTTCTAAGTCTTTAGGCGCAGCTGAACCCCTAAAATTTTCACTAAAACTTCCAATAGAGGGTGAAACATTGGCAATCTTACCGCTCATGAATTTATTGATGTCCGTTAAAGATAAACCGCCAATACCTGCTTGAGAAAGTCCACCGTTTGCGAAAGACGTTGCTAAAAAGTCTTCATCGGAGTACAAACTTGTACCCCCCGGACTATAAGCTCTAAATAGCACTTCATCATTTTTAAAATTGGTTTTCTTATAGGTTAGGGTAGCGCCATTGCTAAGAACAAGTGTTGTAGTTCCTAATTTTTCATTCTGGGTTGTTTTTGAAATGGCACCTGGGGTCGGAATTTTTTCAATTAACTCATTTCTTACCGCCTCATCTTCGTAAGCTTTGATGTCGGCAGTTTGAATTTCATTTAAAAGTGCCTTTACTTCTTCTTCGGTTACTTGTTTTAAGCCTTCTTTTTTTGGGCCTGTTAAAATAATGACCCGGTTGTCATCATGTAAAAAGTCATTGATCAAAGCCCCTATTTCTTCCAATTTAATTGTAGGCAGTAATTTTTTGGTCATATCAAAAGACCACTCGATACCAGGTATCGGTGTATTATCTAAATAGTTGCTTACATAAGACCCGACTATTCTACCGCTTTCTTGTTTATCCTTATCATTAAATTGTTTTTCTAGACGGGCTAAAAGACTCTGTTTTGCACGATCGAATTCTCCTTCTTGAAATCCGAAACGTTTAACTCTCTCATTTTCTTCTAAAATAGCACGGAGGCCTTTAAGTTGTCCGTCAGGACTTGTATTAGCTATGGATTGATATGCATTTTTAGTTCTGGCGTAGGTGCTTCCATAATATGAAAACCCAAAAACAAAAGGAGGATTTGCGCTATTTCTCAATTCATTCAAGCGGTTATTAATAAGCGTTGAAAATAGATTTTTAACTAGGGATTCTCGGTAATCACTAACCGTTTTAACCTCAGGAGCTTCGTATCTATCTTTGTACATTACCTGAACGCGACTGAAAGCAGCTTCTTTATCAGATGCAATGGCAATAAAAGTCTCTTCATGGTTGGGTAGCTCATAAGCTTCTCTCTTTACAGGGTTTTTTGCTTTCGAGATTCCAGAAAAATGGTCTTTTATTTTTTGTTCCATCGTAGCGACATCCAAATCTCCAACGGCAACAACAGCCATTAAATCAGGGCGATACCACGTATTGTAATAATCACGAACATCATCATAAGAAAAATTCTCTAGATTTTCTTTGGTACCAATAGGCAGTCGGTCCGCATATTTAGAACCATACATCATCTTAGGTAGCGTAACGCGTTGCATGCGCTCATTGGCACCCAATCTAAGGCGCAACTCTTCTAAAACAACACCTCGTTCACCATCTATGGCTTCTTCAGACAAAGTGGTGTTATGTGCCCAATCTTCTAGAATTTGAAAACCTTTTTCAAGTTTCTCAGGGTCATCACTTGGGATAGGCAAAATATATACCGTTTCATCAAAACTGGTATAGGCATTCAAATCTGCACCAAACTTTACGCCGATACTTTGTAGGTAATCTACCAAGTCGTTTTTTTCAAAATTCTTAGTGCCATTAAAATTCATATGCTCCATGAAATGGGCCAAACCTAATTGGCGGTCCGTCTCCATAATAGAACCTGCGTTTACAGCTAAACGTAATTCTACTTTATCTTCGGGTTTACCGTTATTTCTGATATAATAGGTTAAGCCGTTATCAAGTTTACCAACTTTTACATTAGGATCGGTCGGTATATTACCTTCAGGAATGGTAGTGTTCGGTAACCCGGTATCGGTTTGAGCGAAAGTGCTAGCAGCGAATAAAAAAACAAGGCTGAAAGCTTTTAAACAATTTGTCATGAATTAGCTTTTTAATTGGCTTGGAATATAAAGCTTAATTCTATAAAACTGTGAAACTTTGGGTATTTTTAAAGAGATTTTAGCATTTCTCTAGGGTCGCGAATACCTCGTTTGAGGTTCTCGCAAAGAAGCAAGGTTTTGTCGATTCCGGTCTGAGGATTTTTATAGCGCGCTATGGCGTATATAAGACCACGCTTTCTGCCATCGGTAAGTGATTCAAAAATTTGATAGGCTTCATAATCACTAAGCATTACTGCTTCAAATTCTTCAGGAAGTTCAACACCATATTTAGAAGTGTCTTCAAAAAATTGTAGCTCAAAATAATCATTAGGAAAGACACCTAATTCTTTTTGATAGCGTTTGCCGAACATCATATAATGTTTACCATTTCTTTTTTGAATGGCCCCATGAAACCAAATTTCTTTACCTTGAAAACTCGCCTTTGCTTTTACTCTTTTTAAGTTTTTTTCTAGAAAAGGTTTAATAATGTCTTCAGGAAGTAATAATGAGTAGAAACTTCCGGTTATTGAAATTTCAAAAACAGGGCTTTGCATCACGCAATGAGCTTGGTTATCACCTGGGTTTCACTATGAAGTGTTTTATGCACGGGACATTTATCTGCAATTTGCATGATTCTTGCCTTTTGTTTTTCATCGAGATTTCCGGTTAATTTAATTTCACGTTCAAAAGTGTCAATTTTTGCAGTGCTGTCTTCGCAATTTTCGCAATCTTGAGCATGAGTCTTACTGTACGAGGTATGGACTTCAACATTATCTATTTGCCAACCCTTTCGTTTGGCATACATTTGAATCGTCATCACGGTGCATGCAGAAAGGCCAGCTGAGACATATTCATATGGTGAAGGGCCAAAATCATTACCCCCAAAACTAGTTGGCTCATCTGCAGTCATATAATGATTGCCTACTTTAAGTCTTGTGGTAAAACCATCTTCGGCATCTAAACTGGCCGCAACTTGATGTTTTGTTTTTAAACTTTTATCTGGAACATCGCAATTGAGGTATCTTTTTGCCCATGCTGCAATGACATCGCCCACATAAGCTGAATCTTCTTTTCTTGTCAACAAGTGGTCGGCGCCATCTAAAGAGACAAAACTTTTAGGATGATGTGCGGCGATATAGATTTCTTCGGCATTTTTAATTCCCACGGTGTCATCTTGTGGAGAGTGCATAATGAGTAATGGTTTTCTTAAATTTTTAGCAGTTTCAGGTAAAGATTTAGTTTCCAGATCATCTACAAATTGCTTTTTTATTTTGAAATCTCGCCCTCCAAGATTGATTACGGCTTCGCCGTCTTTTTTAATTTCTTCGAGACCACTTTTTAAAAGATGCTTTACATGTATAGGGTTTGATGGGGCACCAACAGTAGTAACGGCCTGTACAGAAGGAATTTCACTAGCTGCAAAAACAACTGCCGCACCGCCCAAAGAATGGCCAATGAGCAGGGTAGGGG
>CAYGUZ010000161.1:3674-5232 GCA_964353215.1 uncultured Flavobacteriaceae bacterium | reverse complement strand
AACATAAAATTAGTATTTCCGCCCCGATAATAAAAATTGCTATCGCTGCTATTGCAATTGGCGTTGTTATGATGTTAATAGCAATTTCTTCTGCTACGGGGCTTCAGCTTAAGATACGAGAGAAAGTTTCGGCTTTTAATGGGCATATTCAAATCTACAATTATGACAATAATAGCTCTGATGTTTCCGTAGTTCCGGTTTCTATCGAGCAAGACTTTTATCCAGAGTTTAAAAATATCGATGGTATCTCACATGTGCAGGCAGTGGCTACTAAAGGCGGTATCATACGCACAGAAAATACTTTTGAAGGTATGTTGGCCAAAGGTGTCGGAAAAGATTATAATTGGACCAATTTTAAAGAGTATTTGGTCGAAGGACGACTGCCTGATTTTTCAGCTGGCCTGAATAACGAAGTTTTAATATCTAGACTAAAGGCCAATCTTTTAGGTTTAAAGCTTGGCGACTCTTTCTTTGCGATCTTTCTAAAAGATAATGATGCTTCAAAACCACCTAACAATAGAAAATTTGATATTGTGGGGATATATGATAGTGGATTTGAAGAACTCGATAGGGACCATATTTTTGTGGATATAAGGCATATTCAGCGTATGAATAAATGGTCTGAAAAAGAAGTTGGCAACTTTGAAGTTTTTCTAGAAGATTTTGACCAGATAGAAGCTAAAAGCAATGCTATTTACGGTGCTGTTGTTTCTACCTTGGATACCCAAAACATCAAAAAGAAGTATTACAAAATCTTTGAATGGATCGGACTTTTCGACTTTAATACCGCATTGATAATCGGTATCATGATTTTAGTCGGCGGTATTAATATGATTACTGCGCTTTTAGTGTTAATTCTGGAACGCACGCAAATGATAGGTGTCTTAAAGGCCTTGGGTGCTGCAAACTGGAGTGTTCGAAAAGTATTTTTGTACAATGCATCATACTTGATCATTCTTGGGTTGTTTTGGGGAAATTTAATAGGTTTAGGGCTTATTTTTTTTCAAGAAAAATACCGGTTTTTAAAGTTTCCGAACCCCGAAGAATATTATATTGAATATATACCAATGCACATTGACATTATTACTGTGTTTTTGCTTAATATAGGCGTTATGTTTTTGTGTCTTTTGATGCTTTTGGTTCCTTCTTATGCTATTACTAAAATAGCTCCCGTAAAAGCCATGAAGTTTGAGTAAATTGGTTTAGAAAATTAGTATTCGATTGCTATTTACCATAGCAATTCAAAAACTTACCTTTACGTCAATTATGGACTACGCAAATAACATACTAGAAACTATTGGCAATACGCCTTTGGTGAAACTAAATAAGTTAACTGCTGAATTGCCTTGTTTGGTGCTTGCAAAGTATGAAACCTTTAACCCTGGTAATTCGGTAAAAGACCGTATGGCATTACAAATGGTGGAAGACGCCGAAGAGGCCGGTGTTTTACGACCAGGCGGTACCATCATTGAAGGTACTTCGGGAAATACGGGAATGGGCTTGGCTTTGGCCGCTGTGGTAAAGGGCTATAAGATGATTTGTGTTATCAGTGATAAAC
>CAYGUZ010000161.1:0-3664 GCA_964353215.1 uncultured Flavobacteriaceae bacterium | reverse complement strand
AAACAATCCAAAGAAAAAATAGATATTCTCAAAGCTGTGGGCAGTGAAGTTCATGTTTGCCCAACTGATGTAGCCCCCGAAGATCCCCGTAGTTATTATTCCACCGCTAAAAGGTTATCTCTAGAGATTCCCAATTCTTGGTATGTAAATCAATATGATAATCCATCAAACTGTAAGGCACACTTTTTAAGTACGGGTCCGGAAATTTGGGAACAGACAAATGGTAAGATTACCCACTTTGTTGTTGGTGTAGGCACAGGTGGCACCATATCTGGGGTCGGTTCTTACTTAAAAATGAAGAATCCCGATGTTAAGGTTTGGGGCATAGATACCTATGGTTCGGTTTTTAAAAAATATCACGAGACCGGTATTTTTGACGAAAAGGAGATTTATCCGTATGTTACGGAGGGAATAGGTGAAGATATTTTGCCATTAAATGTGAATTTTGGCATTATCGATGGTTTTACGAAGGTGACAGATAAAGATGCAGCAGTATATACCCAAAAACTGGCTAAAGAAGAGGGCATGTTTCTTGGTAATTCCGCAGGGGCAGCAATAAAAGGTTTATTGCAATTAAAAGAACATTTTACGAAAGACGATGTGGTAGTGGTTTTATTCCATGATCATGGAAGTCGTTATGTAGGCAAGATGTTTAACGATGATTGGATGCGCCAAATGGGGTATATAGAATAGTTTTGATAAAAAACAATCTTTTCTAAATAGTAGATTACTATGAAACAGCTAATTGCTACGACTGCGCTCAGCCTTTTGCTTTGGGTTTCATTAAAAGCTCAAAATTTGAGCCGTACAGAAAAAAAGATACTTTCTACCATTGCGCAAAATAATACAGAAGCGATTTCATTTCTAGAAAAAGTAGTGAACATCAATAGCGGAACCCTTAATCCTAAAGGGGTAAAGCAAGTGGGTATGGTGTTTAAGGATGCTTTTGAGAATATTGGCTTTGATACTAAGTGGGTCGATATGCCTTTAGAAATGAATCGTGCAGGACATTTATTTGCTGAAACATCAGGGAAAAAAGGTAAAAAATTATTGCTGATTGGCCATTTAGACACCGTTTTTGAGAAAGATAGTCCGTTTCAAAAATTTGAAATGGTAAACGATAGTATAGCGCATGCACCTGGGGGTAATGATATGAAGGGTGGAGATGTAATTGTGCTTTATGCCTTAAAAGCATTGCAGAAAAATGGTCTTTTAAAAGATGCTCAAATCATTGTTGCCTTTACAGGTGATGAGGAAAGCACCGGTAAGCCATTAACAACCAGTAGAAAAGACTTGATTGAAGCTGCCAAAAAGAGCGATATCGCGCTAGGTTTTGAAACTTCAACTGGATTTAACTATGCGACCGTAGCAAGAAGAGGAGCTTCTGGATGGGCTGTAGAGGTAGCGGGTAAACGTGCACATTCTTCGGGTATATTTAGCGAACGTACCGGTGCCGGTGCTATTTTTGAAATGTCAAGAATACTGCACCAATTTTATACAGATGTAAAAGGGGAGGAGTTGCTCACCTTTAATCCTGGAACCCTACTAGGAGGTACCTTTGTCAATTTTGATAAGACCACGAGCAAAGGCGATGTTTTTGGCAAATCGAACGTTGTAGCCCAAAAGGCAGTAGTTCAAGGAGGGCTTCGTTTCATATCCGAAGAGCAAAAAGAGAATGCTAGAGCAAAAATGCGTGAGATAGTTTCTAATAATCTACCCCAAACTTCTGCGAACATTGCATTTAACGACAGTTATCCTTCGATGGGGCCAACAGAGGGTAATATGGAGTTGTTGAATATTTTGAATACGGTAAGTCTCGACCTAGGACAAGGAGAAGTTTTAGCCTATGACCCAGGAAAAAGAGGGGCTGCCGATGTATCTTTTGTTGCAGAGTATGTAGATTGTTTAGATGGATTGGGAACTATGGGCTCTGGCGCTCATACACCACAAGAAACGGTAAATTTAAATACTATCGAGGCTTTGACTAAGCGAACTGCAATTTTAATTTATAGACTCATTAATGAATAGTATTATTCAACTTGAACTTAATGATAGGTTCGTAGCTATTGAAGAAGGAGAACTAATAAGTTTTAAAGTAACTGATCATGAGTTTATGCACCAAAAGGGGAGTCCTGGTTGGAGCTCATCGGATACCGAAATGTTTCCGATTATCGGCCCGGTCGACGAAGCCGGGTTTAAGGTTCAAACACCAAAGGGTATCGCCGTTCAGGATCAACATGGGCATTTAAGGCAAATGGAGTATGACTTAATTTTCAGTAATTCTACCAAGGCTATATATAGGAAGAAATATGTGGCGGGTACAGCCATAAAAAATTTGAAATATCCTAAAAAATCTAGTGTCGAATGGCTTGACTGGCCTTATGGTTTTGAGTTTGAGAAATCATTTGAACTTACCGATAGTGGTCTTGAAATAGAATTTTCGATATCGGGCGATAAGGGCATGCCATTTATGTTGGGGTATCATCCGAATTTTAAGATACATACCGAAAATCCTATTATTCATGCCGGGAAAAGACAGATTACCTTAGATGAGGTGTTGGCCGTAGGTAGTAGGGCACTAGAGGTCTCAAATTGCGATATGGTTACATTAAAAGATAAAAAAGAAATCACTATAAAAACAGAAGGTTTTGGGCATTTTATGTGTTGGACCGAAGTGGAGAATATGGTCTGTATCGAACCGATTTCATTTTACCCTTATGCTGTTTCTCAAGAAAACCTGAATAACGGATTTCAAACTTTGAAAGATTCGGCTCGCTTTAAAGTTTTCTTTAAGACTAAAAGTTAAGTTGAAAACGTTAAAAAAATCACAATTTTTTTAACGTTTCTTGCGTTATAATAACTACCTTAGGGCTAGAATAGCTTACGCAGTATAACGAATGTTGAAAGATTTTATTGAGCGAGTGGGTTTAATGAATTGTATTCTACTCTTAGTGGTAGTTTCAAATATCATTGTCTCAGAAGTACTTTTTCTAAGTGGAAAAAAATTAGATGCGATTTTTATTGCATTTTGGGCACCAACCATTTTAGGTTTTATGAATTACCTTAAATACAAGAAGTAGTGGATTTTATATTGGTTTATTCGATAATCGTAGCGACCGTATTTTTAATTTGGCTGCTCTTCATTGCTAAGATGTATCGTAAAATGAAAGAATAGGTTAGTAGGCTATCCCTTTCAACCAGAATTTAAACTCTTTTGCTCTATTTCTGCTTAATACTAAGTCAAAATGAACTTTTTTAACATTTTCACCATAAGTCTATTGTTAAAGTAGTCTTTGATATTGCTGCAACTACCTCATATTTTTGCACTTATCTCTTGTACAAGCGTGCTATTTCTTTTTCTGAGAGTTCAGGCTTAATCCTGTAAATAGCTGTATTGAAAATAGGAGTGAAGACGTTCGTTTCCTCGTTCCACTTAGCATCTTTTAAAGACAAATAGGTGTAACGCAACTATGTTAGATGCAATATGGCCGGTAGTTTTACTCTGGCATCTTCGTTGCACTTCATGCAGTCATGGGTTTAATTTCGAGTAAACTA
Organism: uncultured Flavobacteriaceae bacterium; assembly: GCA_964353215.1. Classification (GTDB taxonomy): domain Bacteria; phylum Bacteroidota; class Bacteroidia; order Flavobacteriales; family Flavobacteriaceae; genus Croceitalea. The sequence continues at coordinate 109 of CAYGUZ010000161.1, read as the reverse complement.
TTTTTTTTGTAATTAATTGAAAAATAGTGAATTACAAAGAAATCGACACTACTTTTTATTTTTAAAAAGGTGTCGATTAGGAGTACTTTTATATGCTATTATTTGATAT
>CAYGUZ010000160.1:0-5235 GCA_964353215.1 uncultured Flavobacteriaceae bacterium | reverse complement strand
CCGTATTACCTAAAGGACGAAGGTTTACCCCTCTAGACATAAAGAACTGATACAGTTCGTCTCGCGATTTTCCATAGCGGTCCATTTTTACATTTAAATCAACCGCCAGAATTACACCAAGACTACGGGCATCTTCTACTTTTGGATGATTTTGCAGTTTTAGAACAAACCTCTCGTGTGCGTTTTCTATATATTTTCTTCTTTCCAAAATCTCTTTGGATTCCAATAAGTCGAGACCAGCCATGGCAGCGGCACAACCTATAGGATGCGCACTAAATGTATGGGCATGAAAGAACCCTTTTGCCACCTTATCGCTCAAAAAAGCATCGAAAATATGTTGCGAACAACTCGTAATACTTAAAGGAAACATACCTGCGGTCAAGGCTTTACTTAGACATATGATATCTGGTTTATGTTCTAAATAATCAGATGCAAAAGTTTTACCTGTTTTACCAAAACCGGTCATTATCTCATCGGCAATACATAAAACATCTAAAGATTTACACTTTTGAATAAGAGCATCTAACCCTTTGGCAGAATGAAATTTCATTCCTGCCGCGCCTTGGGCTAGGGGTTCAAAAACAAATGCGGCACAATTGTTTTTCTCAATGATCTCCTCTAGTCTTGCAAGCACCTGATCAATGGTATCATCTTGTGGTGTCGCAATGCGCTTAACCTTAAGCAAGAAATCTTCAAAGGGCCCATTGTATGATGACAAACCTGAGGCGCTCATAGCTCCAAAAGTATCTCCGTGAAATCCCTCTTCAAAAGCTATTAACGTATCTCGTTTTTCCCCTTTATTGTAATGGTATTGTAAGGCCATTTTTATAGCTGCTTCCACAGCTGTAGAACCATTGTCGTTAAAGAAAATCTTAGCTTGATTTTTAGGCAATAGCTTCATCAGCTTCTCAGATAACTCAATCGCCGGTTTGTGCGTAAAACCACTGAACATGACAAAGTCAAGTTCCTTCATTTGAGCAGTAACCGCTTCTATAATATAATCACTGCAATGACCATACATGGCAGTATACCAAGAAGCTATACCGTCTATATATTCTTTGCCATTTTCATCCCACAACAATGCCCCTTTGGCTTTTACAATAGGCAACGCGTCTACTGCGGTTTTGTGTTGTGTTAAGGGATGCCACAAGTATTTCTTATCTCGTTGGATTAAATTTTTTGTCTGTGCTGAATCTTTCAAATCACTCAATTTGGCTACCTTGCAAAGATGGCAATAAAACCAAATAATAATAGTCGTCTTGTTTAAAAAAACAATCCATTATTTAACCACATTTTACTATTCTAGTAGTGAACGTGCACTATTTTTCTTTTACTTTTTAGTTGCCTTTTTAATTCGGTTTCCTTTTTTCTTTAGAGATTATATCGATAGAGATGAAAGTACTTTTATTTTAATGGGCCAATCATGGGTCGACGGCAATCTACCATATACCCATTTGTGGGATTTAAAGCCGCCAATTACTTTTCTCTTTTTTGCAATGATTATTTATGTTTTTGGCAAAAGTTTTTTGGCCATACGAATTGCCGGTGTTCTTCTTGTAGCGCTAACTTCTTTTTTTACCTATAAGATTGGTCTTAAAATTGGTGATAAAAAAGTTGCCTTTTGGTCTGGCTGTCTCGTCATTATTTTACAAAGTCTTTTTGGAAGCCTACAAGGTGTCATGTCTGAACACATTTCTACTGCCTTTTTGATCCCTGCATTATATATCTTAAGTACCAAAAAGAGTACGATCTATTATTTATTCGCTGGAATATTGCTAGGGTCATCTTTGATGACAAAGTTGAATCTTGCATATCCCATTCTATTTCTTTTTATTTTTCTCATTTGGAAGGTTTTCGAAGAAGAAAAAAAAATCTCTCAACTTCTAAAAGTTTTTTTTCTGGGAACGTCTACTTTGCTAGTGCTATTGTTAACAGCACTCCCTTATTATTTTAATAATGATATTGAGCTGTGGTGGCAATCTGTTTTTAAAGCACCTTTAGCTTACTCCCGTTCAAAAGAACATTCAATACTTAATGTATTGCCCTTCGCCGTTATTATCTTCGGATTCTTTTATTGGGGGATTCGAAAAAGGGTCTTAAATTTTAATGAAAATGGAGTTTTATTATTAGTAATTGTTTCGGCAGGAATATTAATTTCATTCATGCAAGCCGGAAAAGTCAACGGGCACTATCTCATACAGTTATATCCACCATTAGTAATATTAGTAGCCATTGCAGTAGATCAATTTGGTCTTTTAAATAACCTTAATTACAAACCTGCCCTTCTCGGGGTTGCACTTCTAATTCCAATGGAATCTTATATTGAGTTTAAAAACGTTCTTGAAAGCCGAATCGAAAAAGGTTCTTTTTTTAATGGAGAAGGTATTGCCGTTCCTAATTACTTTAAAAAAAAGAAACTTTCTGCGTCGAAAATTCTTTTTATGGAATATCATATTGGTTATTGGCTTTTAAACGAAAGGCCTCCTACTAAAGCGGCGACACATCCAAGTAACATTATAAGAGAAGAACTATTTCTTTATATGGAAAACACAAGAAAAACGGAAAGTGAAGAACTCCAATTCATCTTAGAAGGATTTAAACCAAACTATATTATAACTAGAAAAAATAGACGGGTTTTTACCAGAAAAAAAATAGCCGCAAACTTTTATATGAATATACAATTATCGAAGAATTATATCCCTTTAGACACCATTGAAAACGCGGTAATTCATCAACGTTTAAAACTCAAATAGTGCTTTTCTAAATTCTTTGGCGTAGTGCTTAACTACTTTTTTGTCAATTAACTCCTCCTCATTAATCCTCCCCAAAAAAGAAGCATCCGTTTTACTCAAAATAATGCTCTCAGTTGTTAGGTGTTTATCTCCGCTAAAAATTAGTCCTACTTTAAAATTTCTTTGTTGAAGGGCTTCTATCGTTAGTAAACTATGATTTATACTACCCAAATAATGCCTTGAAACGACTATTACTTTATAGTCTGGTTGAATCAAGTCTAAAATTGTATCTGAATCATTTAAAGGAACTAATAGACCTCCGGCACCTTCGATAACCAAATGATTTTCTGTATAGGGTTCTTTAATTGCATCTAAATCAATCTGAATACCATCAATTTCTGCAGCCGCATGTGGACTCATAGGAGTGTTTAATGCATAACTGTTCGGGTAAATTATGGATTTGGCATTGGAAATCAAATTCTTGACCTTGTGGCTATCAGAGTTCTCTAAATCACCCGCCTGAATTGGTTTCCAGTAGTCGGCTTCTAAAGCTTCAGTAACTATTGCCGAAGCAATGGTTTTACCAACTTCTGTAGAAATACCGGTAATAAATAATTTCATACTTCTGCCTTGGTAATAAATTCACAATTGGTACAACGGTATTTTTTAGGTTCAAAAAATGGAAATAGTTTATAAAACAAGGTATTTCGTAAATAATGAACCTCAGACTTCTGTGCCTTACAATTTTGGCATTGAACCAAATTTCCATTTTCATCAACCGCATATTTTCTTAGTTCATTATAAATTTCTTGTGCTTTCTCTTTATCTGCGGCATAAACTTGTAACTTAATACCACCTATAGCATTACTCGCAAAGGGTTCTACACCTACAGTGTTTTCATCTTTTAGGGTAACCGTTATACCTTCAGATTCTAATTTTCCCTTTATTATCTGTACATCGGCCAAAAATTCAAAACTGCCTAATGTAACCAAGTCCTTACCCATTTATAGTTCTTTTACTAATGATACTACTTGTTTTATCTCGTCTTTTGTATTGAACGCATGAACGCAAAATCGAAGCCGTTCTTTTCCTTTTGGCACTGTTGGTGAAAGAATGGCCTTAATATCAAAGCCGTTCTCTCTAAGGTTCTCAGAAATCGTTTTAGCTTCTATATTACCTCTAACGAACATACATTGAATTGCAGAATTACTTTTTATAAAGCTTTTTTGTAACCCTTGTCTAGACAATTCTTGTTTAAAATAGACAATGTTTTTCAATAAGTTATCTTTAAAAGATTTACCCTTTTCTGATTTTAGAAAATCATACGCGGCTAAGTTAGTAGCAATCGTATGGGGCGGTAAAGCAGTGGTATAAATAAAGCTTCTTGCAAAATTCACTAGATAATTCTTTAGCTGTCGACCTCCTAGTATTGCTGCACCATGAGAACCTAAAGCTTTACCAAAGGTTATAATGCGTGCAAAAATAGCAGTTTCAATTTCTCTTTCAAGACATAAGCCCTTTCCATTACCAAATATTCCAACAGCGTGCGCTTCATCTACAATTAAATAATATCCATTTTTGGCACAAAAATCAGAGAAGGCTTTTAAGTCTGGACTATCCCCATCCATAGAAAATACAGATTCGGTGACTACGTAAATCTCTGAATCTAAAGTACTCGGATTTGTTCCAACTAACAGTTCAACTTTAGATTTTAAGTCGGACAATTCGTTATGCTTAAACTTATATGCTTTGGCATTACTTAATTGAATACCATCTCTAATACTGGCATGCGCCAGTTCATCATAAAAAATAAAATCTCCTCGTTGCGGTACAGAACCAAAAAAACCAAGATTCGCATCGTAGCCAGAATTAAAAACCAGAGCGGCTTCACATCTATGAAAATCAACAAGAAGGTGTTCTAATTGTGCATATAAAATATGATTTCCAGAAAGTAGACGAGAACCGGTTGCACCATTCTCAAATTTCCCCCTCTCTAGAATTTCCGTGGCTTTTTCAGTAATCGTTTGTTCTTTAGAAAAACCCAAATAGTCATTTGAAGAAAAATCAACCAACTTGCTGGAACCTGGCAGTTTGCGACAGGCATCTTCTGCTGCTCGTTTATCTAGTTTTTGGGTTAATTTCTTTGGGAAATTGGGCATAAATCAAAAGTAGTGCCTTTAAGCATATTTCGCATAAAAAATAAGGGCAAACTAAGGTATTGGAATGTACCCATTTTTAGGCATAGAAAAATAATATCAAGCGGTTAAGTATTTTGATGAAAATTCGTCAATTCGAGTGGTTTTTCAAGAGAAAACCTTGAAAAATTGTATCGATAATCAGAATTCATAGTTTAGAGACCTTGTTCTCGATACTTTTTTCTGCGGAAAAAGACTCGAACTGACGATTTTATAAGTTTATGCAATTCAAAATGCACAACGGGTAATATCAATTAAAAAGTAAAAGAGCCACTCAAACGAGTGGCTCCCTAATCTATTCGTACTAG
>CAYGUZ010000159.1:3827-5236 GCA_964353215.1 uncultured Flavobacteriaceae bacterium | reverse complement strand
GAAATGCATTTAGTTCATATCTATTGAACTACCTTGATTTACTACTTCTAGTTTGATTTTTTTTAAATGGAAATAACTACCGGTTAAAGATATTAGTGCGGATATTAAAAAAAAGATGAGACTAATACTTACAGAGTTGTTTTCGTCTAAATTGAGCCATTTTGCTCCGTATAAAAAGGTAAGTTCTCTACTGCCAATACCGCCTATTGTTAATGGAAGTACCGAGACAATTGAAGAAACCAAGAAAATAAATAGATAGGCAATAGTGGCGAACTTTATCGATAGGGCTTTTAGTATAAACCAAACAGCTAGTAATTGCGATAATTGTACTAAAGCTGAATACCCAAAAGATTTCCAAAAAACAGGCAGTATATAGTTGAAAAATTGTTTGTTCAAATACCAAAAAACTATGATGCTTAATGGAATGCCAATACTAAAAGCCCATTTAAATTGATTTATATAATCTTGTTTTAAAATAATAGCCAAGATGCATGCATAGACGAAGAGCAAGAGCATTCCACTTAATCTATCCAGAATTAAAACTGAAGCCGTTTTTTTTGTGCCTACTTGATACTTTTTTTGAATTACATATCCTTTGTAAGCATCACCACCAATACCTCCTGGTAAAAAGATATTATAAAACATCCCTAAGAGGTATAATTTGAGATTGCTTTTTTGAGTTAGCTTAACGCCTATTTCGCGGAAATAAAGATTTAAACGAAATGAGGCTATTAGTTTGGAAAAAGCAAATGAAATAATTGCTAATAGTAAATAAAGTAAATTTGATGTTCTTAGTGTGGTTAAAACATCCTTTAAATTGATTTTGGTGAAGATGAAATAAATTAGTGCAGCACTAATTGCTAACTTCAAAAACGTGATTAGATGTTTACGCTGTTTTTTGGTCACCAATCGATATTTTTTTTATACGGTATGGTCTTTTTTGTTGTGATTCATAATAGGTTCTAATGAGCAACTCCATGACTATACCGATAGTAAAAAGTTGAATTCCTCCTAAAATAAACATCATACCAAAAATCAATAAAGGTCTGGTACCGATATCTTGTCCAAATCCGAATTTTACAATCAAGAGATATACTTCAATAAAGGTGCCCAGTATAATCAATAAAACGCCCAATATACCGAACAAGTGAATTGGGCGTTGAAAATATTTTCTAATAAAGAGCAACAACATCATATCTGCAACCACTTTAAAAACACGTTCCAATCCGTATTTCGAGACCCCCGAATGCCTTGCATGGTGTTTTACCGGAACTTGTTTTATTTGCGCTCCTTCCAAAAAAGCCAAAAGCGTAATAAAACGATGCATCTCGCCATAAAGATTAAGGCCTTTTGCGATATCCTTGGTGAATACTTTTAAGGCACATCCATTGTCCTTAATATCTAATTAT
>CAYGUZ010000159.1:0-3817 GCA_964353215.1 uncultured Flavobacteriaceae bacterium | reverse complement strand
ATTGGCAATTTTTGAAGGTATTTTTTTTACCAATGAATCTTTACGTTTTTGCCGAATACCGGTAATTAAATCGTAGTCATCACTTTGCGCGAATTCAAGCATTTGGGGAATATCAGATGGGTCATTTTGTAAGTCGCCGTCCATTGTTATAATGTAATCGCCTTCAGCATAATCGATACCGGCTGCAAGTGCCAGACTTTGCCCGTAATTCTTTTTCAGTTCGATTAGATGAACTTTTTTGTCGTTCATTCCCTTAACAACGTTCTTGGTATCGTCCGTTGAAAAATCATCGATATAAATAATTTGATAGTTATAGGTACCTAAACTCTCATGGATTTTTTGAGTAAGAAGAACAACATTATCTTCTTCATTATAAAGTGGTACAACAATAGACAATAAAGTATCGGTCGGTAAACTCATTAGTAGGGAATAACTGTGGGCAAATTTAGGCTTTTTATTTAAGGTGTATTTTGTAGGGCCAAGAGTTTTCTAGCTGCAAAAAAGGGAGAAATCTGGTTTTTTTGAATTGCCAGTTGCAGCTTATCCAGTTCATGTTTTACTTCAGGTTTGGCATAGAAGTTTTGATAAATGGTATGATTTACAGTTTCTAGAAACCAGTTTTGGTTTTGTTGAATTCGATTTCTATCAAATGACCTACTTTTTTTTGCAATGGCCGTGTAATCGGTAATCATATCCCAGATATCGGTAATTCCTTCATTATGAAGGGCCGAACAGGTCAATACTTTAGGATACCAGTTATTTTCTTTGGCTGGATAAAGACGAAGCGCACCTGTAAATTCTACTTTAGCTTTATTGGCTTCAGTTTTATTGGCCCCGTCAGCTTTATTGATGGCAACCCCATCAGCCATTTCCATAATACCGCGTTTTATGCCTTGAAGCTCGTCACCTGCTCCGGCTAACTTTAGCAATAGAAAAAAATCGACCATGCCGTGAACTACCGTTTCGCTTTGCCCTACACCAACGGTTTCTACCAATATTACATTATAGCCAGCGGCTTCACATAACATAATGCTCTCTCGGGTCTTTCGCGCAACACCGCCCAAAGATTCGCTTGAAGGAGAAGGTCGTATAAATGCGTTGGGATCTTTTGCCAAAAGTTCCATTCTTGTTTTGTCACCAAGAATACTTCCTTTAGTTAGTGAGCTTGTCGGGTCTACTGCTAGCACTGCTACTTTATTTCCTAAACCGGTAAGCGTTTTGCCGAGGGCTTCAATAAAAGTACTTTTGCCAACCCCAGGCACTCCTGTAATACCTACACGAATACTTTCATTATTGTTCGCCAAACAACCTTTTATAATTTCGTTGGCTTTTTCAAAATGGTTTTGATTAGAACTCTCAATTAAGGTAATCGCTCTTGCTAAATGCGCTTTATTTCCAATTCTAATACCCTCTATTAAGGCAGAGACCGAGGGTTCTTGTCTTCGAAGCTGTTTTATTTTATCAATGCGTTTGCCGGCACTGGTTTCTTTTTTCTTAGGAATCATAATATGGCAACTACTTACGAAGGTAGCAAGTTTTAACTATATTACTATTCATTTTTATAGCGGAAATCTTCATCTTGAGATGATTTAGTGTCTCTGTTAAACAACTGATTAACAGGGTTTTTTTTGTAAGCTGATTAGTGATGGACTTATTTTTTTTATTTAGATTCCTGTTATTTTGTCACATCGGTTTTTTTACCTCGTCTTTTAGATAACAACTAATTACACAAACCAAAACTGACCACATTGCAATTAGAACTTGTAGAACAATGTAAGTTGAATGACCGTATCGCGCAAATGAAGCTTTACCAAAAGTATTGTGACGGTATGTTTTGTGTTGCAATGCGATTTTTGAACAATGCCGATGATGCCGAAGATGTTTTGCAAGAATCCTTTATCAAAGCGTTTCAACGTATTCATCAATTTAAAGGAGAAGTAACCTTTGGGGCATGGTTAAAAAGAATAGTGGTTAATGGGAGTATTGACTTTTTAAAATCTAAGCATCAAAAAACTATTGAATTGAACGAAGGGTATATGCATATAGCGCATGATGAAAGTTGGGATGTTGATGAAAACATAGATATAAATGTGGTTAAACGTAAAATTGAAGAATTGCCAGAAAAGTATAGATATGTTGTACAACTTTTTTTGGTAGAGGGTTATGATCATAGAGAAATTTCAGAAATCTTAAAGATTTCCGAGACTGCAAGTAGAACCAGATTATTACGAGGTAAAAGTTATTTAAAAGAATCTTTAAGCGAATTGAAATATGGCACAAGATCTTAGAAAACTGTTTAAAGAGCAGCGAGAAAAAGAAACACATCAAATGAACAAAGGTCATGAAGAGCGTTTTTTTGCAAAACTGGAAGAAGAATTACCTAAGAATACAAGACCAAATTCATATTTCTGGTTAAGAATAGCCGCTTCGTTGGTAATATTTGTTAGTGTAGCAACTTACTTTTTTATGAATTCGAAAAAAGATAATGATTCAACCGAAACCATTGTTAATAATAATGAAACAGAAAGTAGTATTTCTCTAGGTGATCTTTCACCAGATTTAGAGAAGATAGAAAACTATTATGTGGCCAATATAAATCTAGAACTGGCAAATCTTGAAGTATCAGAAGAGAATAAGGGGGTTGTAGACGGATATATGGAACAATTGGCGGAGTTAGACGCAGAATACAAAAGATTGAATAAAGAGCTGAATCAATTAGGCCCTAATGATCAAACGATCGAAGCATTAATTCAAAATTTACAATTACGCTTACAATTATTAAAGAAATTAAAAGAGAAGTTAAATCAATTAAAATTGTCAAAAAATGAACAGACAGCTATTATTTAGTGCAATTACCTCGGTGTTCATCACCGCCGGGGCATTTGCCCAGACCAAATCGAAAACATTTAAAGAGACCTTTAGTGTGGGTGACAATGCAATACTTAACATTAATACCAGTAATGCAGACATCGAGTTTGAAACTTGGGATAAAAACGAAGTGGCGATCACTGCGGTAATTGAATTGGAAGGAGCTACAAATGAGGAAGCCGAGCTTTATTTTAGTAATGGGGGAGTTATTATTAAGGGAAATAGTAAAGAAATTGACATTACTACCGGAGGAGAGAGCAAGGGGTTATTCAGTTATAATAAGATAAGTAGACTTGGTGGTACTAATATAGATTTTGATGTTGAACCACTATTTGAAGACTTACGCTTGCCAGAGTTAGCCGAACTTTCAGAACTATCCAGACTATCTGAGTTGTCTGAATTAGCTAAACTATCAGAGCTTTCTAAGTTATCCGAGCTAGCCGTAATACCTGAGATGCCTGTAATACCTACTTTGCCCAATATGCCAAACTTTACTTTCGATTATGGTCAATACAAGAAAGATGGTGAGAAATACATGAAAAAGTGGAAGAAGCAGTTTGATAAAGGTTTTGATGAAGAGTTCAAAAAGAATTTTGAGGAATGGGGTAAAAAGTTCGAAGAACTTAATGAAAAACGTAATGAAAAGTTGATAGAGCGTTTAGAACAACGGAAAGAGCAACTTGAAAAACGCAATGAGAAGTATGTTAGACAAAGGGCTATTAGAGAACAGCAACGCCAAGCGGCAAGGGCTCAATTTGATTCTATTAGAGCTAAAAAAGATTCTTTACGTTTTTTCTTAAGCGATAGTCTTAGATCCTCTAAACCCAACATTTTTTACTTTTTTTCGGATAAGGACAGCAAACGCTATAAGGTCAAAAAAACAATCAAGGTAAAAATGCCTAAATCTGTAAAATTAAAAATGAATGTTCGCCATGGCGAAGTAAAACTG
>CAYGUZ010000158.1:0-5271 GCA_964353215.1 uncultured Flavobacteriaceae bacterium | reverse complement strand
CGTCCGAAGGTTATATTATTGCCTGCGTAGATGGAAGAGGAACGGGTTTAAAAGGAAGAGATTTCAAAAAAGTAACACAACTAGAATTAGGTAAACTTGAAGTGGAAGACCAAATTGCCGCTGCCGATAAATTAAGTGAACTGCCCTATATCGATGCCGATAGAACCGGAATTTGGGGTTGGAGCTATGGAGGTTTTATGGCTACCAATGCATTATTAAAAGGAAGTGAAACCTTTGAGATGGCGATTGCCGTTGCACCTGTCACGAGCTGGCGTTTTTATGATACCATCTACACGGAGCGTTACATGCAGACACCGCAAGAAAATGCTAGTGGTTATGATGATAATTCCCCTTTTAATTACCCAGAAATGTTGAAGGGAGATTATTTATTGGTCCACGGTTCTGGTGATGATAATGTACATGTTCAAAACTCCATGCGAATGATTGAGGCATTGATTCAGGCCGATAAAGATTTTGAATGGGCCATCTACCCTGATAGAAACCATGGTATTTTTGGAGGGAACACAAGAAACCATTTGTATAAAAAAATGACGGAATTCGCCCATAAGAACCTGCGCGATAGACCAAAAACAGAAAAAACAGTTAAGTCTGAAGAGATAAAAGGATAATAAAAGAATAGTAACCAAACCAAATTAATATGTCAGAAGTGATTAAACCAAGCGAAAAACAAATACTAGGCCACCCGCAAGGATTATTTTATCTGTTTTTTGCCGAGTTATGGGAACGCTTTAGTTTCTATGGTATGCGTGCGCTGCTTACCTTATACATGGTCAATGTAATCTTTGAGGCCCTGGCGGAACGCGATTATGCTACTGCCGCCGTTTATGCTTCTTATGGTTCATTGGTCTATGCCTCTACGGTAATAGGAGGAAAAATTTCGGATTCTATTCTAGGAATGCGAAACTCCATTTTTCTAGGGGGAATTTTAATGTCTGTCGGGCATTTTGTATTGGCAATAGAAAATGATATTGCTTTCTTTTTGGCACTTTCATTTATCATAGTAGGAAATGGTTTTTTTAAGCCTAATATTTCCACTTTTGTTGGTACGCTTTATGAGAAAGGAGACCCTAAAAAAGATTCGGGGTTCACTATTTTTTATATGGGTATTAATATTGGTGGCTGGGTCGCACCATTACTATGTGGTTGGTTAGCTGCAACCTATGGTTGGCATTATGGTTTTGGACTTGCCGGAATAGGCATGTTAACTGGACTTATATTTTTCTGGAGCGGAATAAAAAAAGGGGTTTTTGGTGATAGAGGATTACCGCCAGAAAATGGAAGTATAAACAAAACCTTTGCAGGTGTCAAACAAGGAATTTTAGTTCCTGTCTTAGCAGTACTCTCAGCACCTTTCATTGCCTATTTATTATCTTCTTATAAAGCAGTTGCGACCGATGGTTTTTTCGCAGATCAGAATATAGTAAATGTTATTTTTAAATTTATTGGTATAGCTGTTCTCGGGTATATCGCATACATCATGTTCAAGGCTAACTTAGATGAACGAAAGAAGCTTTTTGTTGCTGTACTGATTACCTTTTTCATGACTATTTTTTGGGGCTTTCATGAACTTTCGGGTAGTGTAATAACATTGTTTGCTTCACGAAACGTTGCTTTAGATGGTATTATGACAGCTGCACAAACGAATTCCTTAAACTCTATGTGGATCATCATTCTAGCTATTCCAATATCCATGATGTGGACATGGTTGTCAAAGACTGGCAAAAACCCTAGAACACCTTATAAATTTGGGCTCGGCCTTCTTTTTGCTGGTGTTAGTTTTTATGTGCTTGCAATTAGTGGTGCAAGCGCAAATGATAACGGATTGGTACCTTTCGCCTACCTACTTTTAATGTACTTTTTACTTTCGGTCGGTGAATTGTTTATGTCTCCAGTTGGTTTGTCAAAAATCACTGATTTATCTCCAAAACGCATCGTTGCATTTATGATGGGGGTTTGGTTTTTGTCTTCTGCCTTTGCATTTCAGGTGGTTGGTTTTATAGGCAAACAGTTAGCCATAGAAAGTACCGATGCCAATGTAGGTGGTTTTGATACCTTAACAGTGTATACGGAAGGATTTATGTTGATAGCAAAATATTCCATCGCAGCAGGAGTAATAGTGCTGCTAGCTTCACCTTTAATTAAAAGGTTAATGGGTAACGTGCATTAAAAAACTATTTAAAATAATAAGCTCCCTTTTCGCCAGTATAGTGAAAAGGGAGTTTTTGTTTTTGGCAAGTAGCCCTCCAACGATTAATGTAGCTTTTATAATTGCTTCCGTCGACTATTACGTTTTTAACCTTGATGCTATCTAACAGGCGTTCAAGATTTATTTTTGGAGATTGGGTTAACACTAGATGGTCTAATTCGGTTTGTGGGCAAATACCAAGACTATCCATTACATATATTTTTGAGTTCTCAATTGAAAAACTGTTCTGTAGCGAATAACTACTTATAGTAGCAATGCGTTCGGCCGTTTTGTAGTCGCTCACGAGCTGTTTTGAAAATTGGGTGGGTTTGCCGAAAACTTGTAAATACTTGCCTTTCTGCTTTAGTAATGTTGTGTTCGCAATTTCATGGGTAAGAATTAATTCTTCCTTCGAAGCGCTTTCTACATTTTTTAAAACTACCCAAGCTTGAAAAATGATCAAACCGACCAAAACAAAAGCAAGGTTTTTGAATTTGGGTTTGGAAAGAAAAACCACAAAAAAGGCCACCATGCTATAGGATAAGAGCAATTGAATACTGTCAAAAGGAATATCACGAAAAACGAAAGCTTCTTGTACAGCGACAAATTCGATTGCCGAATTCATAGTGCCAATTAAAAAATTGTAGAAGGTTACGACGAACTGTGGTAGAATATTTAGACTAGCTAAGATTAAAACACAAATTCCAGTACCAAGAATAAGCCCTAAAAACGGAATTACGACAAGGTTTGAAACAAAGAAAAGTGCTGGAAATTGATGAAAGTAAAATAGGCTTAATGGTAAAACGCCTAATTGAGCAGCAATACTTACCGAGAGCAGCTGCCATACTTTTCTTAGAATACTATTTTCAGGATGCCAAAATCGCTGTAGTTTTGGATAAATCCATACGATTGCGATTACAGCAGCGTAGCTCATCTGAAATCCGACCTGAAAAAGAAATAAGGGTTCCACAAGCAAAATAAAGAACATGGATAACGCAACAATATTAAAGGTATTTGTTGGCCTGTTTAAAAATAGGGCATAAGCGATAAAAGAGAACATGGTTACCGCACGAACTATTGAGGCAGATAAGCCGGCAATAAAGGCAAAACCCCAAAGAAAAACCAGTATGGCGATTAACTTGATGACCTTGCCATGGGGTAAGAATTCTAAGGGTTTTAAGATAAATTGTAGTAGTACTAGAAGAATACCGACATGTAGCCCTGAAACAGCCAAAATATGAACGGCCCCAGCGTTTTTATAGTTATTGTAGGTGTCTTCAGAAATATCATTTCGTTGCCCTAATAGTAGTGCTTGGATAATGGCCCTTTCCTCTTCACCAAAGTTCTCTTTTTTAAGTTTTTCTATTAGAGAAAATCTTATGGCCGATGCATAACCAAATAGCGTTTTTTGGGGGTCGGATCGCAATAAAAATTGGCTTTCTGTTATATTTAGTTGATGATAGATTTGTTTCTTCTTTAAAAATCCTTGATAATCAAATTGATTTGGATTTAATGGCCCAGGCACGGTTTCTGCTTTCGCATATACAAGAAGCTCATCATCTACTTGTAACGAGGGGCCTAAGCTGTCGGATGCAATTCGTAAAACTAATTTTCCTGTTACCTTATTCTCATTTAAGTTTTTTGCCTGTACAATATATCTTTGAGAAAAGGCCGATGGCTTTAGTATTTCATCAATCTTTATGACCCAAACATTTTTATCCGTCTTAAACTGATAAGAAAAATGACTTTTACTGTTTTTCAGATTTGATATCGCAACTATAGATACTCCTAAGGCTACTACGGTAAAAGAAGCTGTAAGCCCAAAGAAAGGGAATCCATCCCTTTTCTGTTTTTTAAAAGTAACAACTAATACTACTATTAAAATAGTAAGGAAAGCAAGAACAAAATGAAGCTTGGGTTCGGCATAGAACCCAAAAACGATACCTAAAATCAAAGCGATTGCAAGTTTGACCGAAATAAAATTAAATTGACGCATTATAAAATTCGAGTGGCCTTTATAAAGGCAGAATTCCAAAACCCTTCTCTTAAGGAAGAGACGATAACCCCTCTTGAACTTGAGGAGTGTATAAATTTAATTTCGTCATCATCAATGGCTACTACCAGCCCAACATGGTTGATACGTTTACTATTCTTTCGGGTCTTAAAAAATAACAAATCTCCCTTTTGCACTTCATCAACGCGAATTTTTTTTCCTTCGTTTGCCATTTGATGCGATATTCTAGGGAAAACAATATCATTTTCCTGTAACGCGACATAAATAAGACCAGAACAGTCCATGCCTTTTTTGGTCGTTCCACCGTATTTATAACGTACACCGCTAAATGCCATGGCCGAAGCAATAACCTTATCAGCTTCTCGGTTCTCTTCGACTTTCGCCCTTGTTTTTTTAAGAATTTTTGTAGTATCTGAAGACTCAACGGTAACAGTGCGTGTTTTGCTATAGCTTGTCCTTTTCTTTGCGAAACAACCTGATAGCAAAATGGCAATACCTAAAATGAGGATTTTTTTATACATCCAAGAACTAAGTTTCTTCTTGGTGTATAAAATTAAACATTTTCTATAATTAAAGCGGCGGCTTTTTCACTTGCCCCTTTTCCACCTAGTTTTTGCTCCAAAATACCATAGTCTTTAAGCATCTTTTCGCGATGAGGGCCGACGATAACCTTATTGAGTTCTTCTTTAAGATTCTTAGTGGTCAAATCTTTTTGAATCAATTCTTTTACTGCCTCTTTATCCATGATTAAATTCACCAAAGAAATATATTTTAAAGTAATGATCCGTTTGGCTATTTGATAAGAAATCCAGCTTCCTTTATAGCATACGACTTGAGGTATTTTAAATAGTGCGGTTTCTAAGGTTGCGGTGCCGCTGGTCACTAGGGCTGCATGTGCGTGTTTTAAAAGTGAATAGGTTTGGTTCGATACAAAACCAATACTTTCACGCTTTAAAAATGATGAGTAAAAAGAATCGTCAAGACTTGGTGCGCCGGCAATTACAAACTGGTACGCATCAAAATCGCTAACGACCGAAAGCATTAACACTGA
>CAYGUZ010000157.1:4775-5287 GCA_964353215.1 uncultured Flavobacteriaceae bacterium | reverse complement strand
CTTGAATCTTATGATCCAGACAACAACCGTTCGCAATTGATGAAAAAAAAACGGACATGAAATCATCTTAGATGCCTATAATGCCAACCCGACCAGCATGATGGCCGCTCTTGAGAATTTAAGTTTAATAGAATCTTCACAGAAAACCCTTTTTTTAGGTGACATGTTCGAGTTGGGCGAAACGGCTAATGAAGAACACCAAAGTATAGCGGAATATGCCCAGAAACTGGGGTTTAAAGATGTCTATTTAGTTGGAGAGAACTTCTTTAAAGTCAATACCACTTTTCAGAAATTTAAAACGTTTGAGAACCTTAAATCATACCTAGTTGATGCGAATTTACCTAAAAGCACTATACTTATAAAAGGTTCTAGAGGCATGGCCCTTGAACGTATTTTAGAGCTGCTCTAAATGCTAAATTTTACTAAAAAACCATTTTTTTGAGTTTAATCTGAAATGATTTCGGTCGTTCTTCGAACTAAAAGGGGTAACAACTAGTAATCATGGACAATAG
>CAYGUZ010000157.1:0-4765 GCA_964353215.1 uncultured Flavobacteriaceae bacterium | reverse complement strand
CAATAGTATTATCATTTTTGACGGCGAATGTAATTTATGCAATGGCGTGGTAGGTTGGTTATTAAAATTCGCCCCTGCCGATAGCTTTAGTTTTGTAGCGTTTCAATCACCATACGGGCAATCTTTACTACATACCTTTGGTTTTCCAAAAAAAGAGTTGACTACCGTT
The DNA here is from genome assembly GCA_964353215.1 of uncultured Flavobacteriaceae bacterium. GTDB lineage: Bacteria > Bacteroidota > Bacteroidia > Flavobacteriales > Flavobacteriaceae > Croceitalea. Next base: position 4,596 of record CAYGUZ010000157.1, on the reverse strand, counting down.
ATTTTAATTGACGAATCTGGGGCACACACCCATTCTGATGGTTTTTTAAAAATAGTATCGCAAATACCCAAGTGGAAATTGGTCGCGGCATTACTGGCCTTCGTACCAAGAATTATACGAGACACTATTTATAATCTGGCTTCAAAAAATAGGGTTCGTTGGTTCGGGAAATCGAATAGGTGTACGGTAGGGTTTTAAAAAGTGGAGTATACTGGATTCGAACCAGTGACCTCTGCCCTGTCAAGGCAGCGCTCTAAACCAACTGAGCTAATACTCCAAATGTGCTGCAATATCGTAAAAATGTTACCAATCACCATACTCGGCAGCATTCTTTTGAGTTTCATGCAATGTAATATGAAGCTTATGACCCTTTAAAAGTTTGGGCTTAAGAATATCATAAATGACTTTTACAAAATTTTCGGTCGAAGGCATAATTCCTCTAAACTCCTCACAGTCTTCGTTCAAGTTTTTGTGGTCAAATCGTTCTTCTACCTCATACTTAATCATTTCACCTAAATCGGCCAAGTCCATTACAAAACCCGTTTGTTGGTCTACTTCACCTTTAACCCTAACCTCTAAATCAAAATTATGTCCATGATAATTTGGACTATTGCATTTTCCAAAAACCTCTAGGTTTTTTTCGTCCGACCAGTCAGGGTTATGCAATCTATGCGCAGCATTAAAGTGTGCTTTTCTACAAATAGTAACTACCATGGTATTGAATAAGATTGCAAATTTACTTCAAATTTCATTTTCAAAATAAATTAGTATCCGAATATGTTGCGGCAGCACTTATATTTTTCTCAAAAAATCTAAACTCTGCGGAATCTGTTCGACCACCCTAGAAGATTCATCTTCAATAAACATATATTCAACGCCCATCTCTTTACCCTTAAGCATTAAAGCCTTTATATCTATCTTACCAGAACCTAAGACTACGTTGGTCTCGACATCACCATGGCCCGTATGGTTTCCGACAGTGCCTTTCTTCATATCTTTTAAATGCATCAACTTAAATTTTTCAGGATATCTTTCAAAAAGCACAAATGGGTCTTCACCACCATGTACTACCCAGTACACATCCATCTCAAAGTCAAAGCTTTCCGCATTTTTAGCCATATAATCGAATAAGGTTCCATCTTCATAAGGCTTAAATTCATAACCATGGGGGTGATATACCAACTGAACCCCTTCCTTCTTTAAGAACTCACCTGAAGCATTAAATACTTTTACAGCTTCCATGGTATTTTCGATGTTAAAATGGTCATCCTTATGTGCAATCCAAGCGCACATTACGTATGTTGCGCCAAAAGCCTTCGCACGTCTCAAAGTTTCTTCAGGATTGTCTCTTAGCTCTTCAAAACTCGCACCGACGCTTGCCGTTTCAATTCCATTCTTATTCAATAGATCGATAAATTTCGACTCTTCCATACCATAGGTGTTTTCACCACCTTCAATAACATTTATACGCCATGACTTAATTTGCGTAATCGTACCCGGAACATCTTTTGAAAACTGCTCCCTAAGACTATACAGTTGTAGCCCAATATTGTCTTCAACGTAATTATCATTCTTACAGCTACTTACCATAATCGCTAAAACGAGCGTTCTTAATATAATTTGCTTCATTACAGTTTTCTAAGTTAACAGATTGCCCTCATCATCCCACTCGGCAGCGATATTGCGTTTACTTTGATCTACACACTTTGCAATCCATTCAGGGTCGTAGGCCACACCATGTTGATCTAAAACATCTTGTGGAACACCATCCCAAACATTGGGCATATTGCCCTTATAGCCCAGTTCTTCAATACCTAATTTAGTGGTATAAAAACCCGACATGGTTAAATTTCTGACCATACTAAAAAAGTTAACCTCGAAAGGTCTTTCACTATCCGGAGTATTGGGGTCATAATATGCAATTTCATCTAAAATCGCTTTTTGTTGTTCGATTGTGGCATCCTTAAAAACAAGCCCATTTTCCGTATTGCATTTATAGTCTAACCACATTAAACCACCCTTTAAATCGGTCTGCATTTTTTCTGATTCGGTATCCCTTGCCATAAAATCAATAAAAGAAACCACATCTGCATCAGATGCGCCTTTGTATTGCTCACTTGGCGGGAGAATTAGATCACAAAGCACAACCATGGTTTCTCTTTGGTGCTCGTTGAAAAAATCTTCCCCTTCTTTGATTTCAGTTAAAATCTTATTCTCGTAATCGGTACGCCATTTGACAGGTTCATGTGCTTTTACATCTGCCACTTCTGGTTTTTCTTCACCAGGTTTACAACCATGTGCGGCCAAACCTGTCGCCACGGAACCTAAGGCTATTGCTTTTAAACTTTTTCTTCTATCCATGGTTAAATATTTTGTTTTTTTAATTGTTCAATAACATAATCTGAAGCTCTCCATGAAAGTGCCAAAATCGTCCAAGTACAATTTTTGTCCGCTTGTGAGGTAAATACTCCAGCATCAACAACAAATACATTGTCAACATCGTGTAACTGCTGGTATTTATTGGTCACTGATGTTTTAGGGTCATCCCCCATTCTAGTTGTCCCAACTTCATGAATAATAGCACCTGGAGTATGAAGACCATAATCTCTATCCTTACCTGGTTTATCGCCCATAAGTTCGCCTCCCATGTTCGTCAATATTTCTTCGAAGGTATCATGGGCATGTTTGGCCTGATTTCGTTCTAAGTCTGACCACTTATAATGGAAGCGCAACACAGGAATACCCCATTCATCAACAACATTAGGGTCTATCTCACAATAATTATCTTTTCTTGCGATTGACTCACCTCTAGCCGATATACCAACTACGGCACCATAATATTTTTTCAAGTCACTTCTTAGGATATCTCCGTACCCCCCTGCTTTCGTTCCAAAAAACTTATTGAAATCATTAACGTTGAAACCCGTTCCGTAGCTGGGCATACCCATACCACCCCAAATTTCAAGGTGATATCCACGTGGAAAGTCCAGTTTAGAATTATCCCCCCACCAAGGTGAGTAAATATGCATTCCACCAACACCATCTTCATTATATGATATCTTCCTGTTCATTAAATCAGGAATAAATGCAGCCCTATCAGCACCTGTTGAATCATGCAAGTATTTGCCAACCACATCACTGCTATTACCCAAACCGTTCGGGTGTTGCTTGCTTTTAGAATTCATTAATATTCTAGCTGAACTACACGCAGAGGCAGCTAAAATGACTGTTTTCCCCTTTAATTTATATTCCTTCCTATCATCCTTACTAATATATGATACGCCAGTAGCCTTACCTTCTTCATTGGTAGTAACTTCCCTAACCACAGAATTTACAAAAAGGTCTACTTGACCCCTACTCTTTTGTGCTGGAAAAATTAAACATGTACCCGCAGAAAAATCAGCATAGACCTGACAAGCCCTTTTACACTGACCACAATAGAAACAAACACCACGTTCATTATTGATGCGTTTGGTCAACATCGACATTCTGGAAGGGTATACGGGCACTCCAGATTTTCTGGCCCCATTGATATAAAAAAGCTCATGTAATCTTGGCTTTGGAGGAGGTAGAAAAAAACCGTCCGGATCATTGGGAAGTCCTTCATTGGTTCCAAAAACACCTATAAATTTATCAACTTTATCATAGTACGGTTTTACATCATCATAGCTTATAGGCCAATTTTCGCCATAACCATCTCTGTCCTTACCTTTAAAATCCTTTGGCCCGAATCGTAATGAGATACGCCCCCAGTGATTGGTTCTACCCCCGAGCATATGTGATCTGAACCAATTAAATTTTGTGCCTTCTACATGTGTGTAAGGTTCCCCTTCAATGTCCCATCCGCCATAGGCCGCATCGTAGTCGCCAAATGGTCTGTAGCGAGTACTTGCACCGCGTCTTTCAGACTCATAAGGCCAACGTAATTGTGTTTTTTGCTCTGGGTCGGCAGGGTCAAAAAATGGACCTGCTTCGACAACAGCGATGTTTAGTCCGGCATCTGCCAAAACTTTGGTCGCCATTCCTCCTCCGGCACCCGAACCTACGATTATAGCATCGTAAACTTTAGCTTTTTCTATTATCTGCATTAGCTCGTTTTTATATTATTTGAAATTGTCATTTTTTTATTTTTCGCACGAAAAGTTGCGGTCAATGAGTTAAGTTTTCAGTTATTAAATGGCCAGCTTAAACCGTTGCATATTAATTTACAACTAAGAAATACGCAAACTACTATATATCAGAAAATTGAATTCTCTGTAAATTAATTTCTTATGCACAACTTCCAAACAAATTACGAGAAAATATTGAAAGTGTTCAAAAAAATGTCGAAGGAAAATCTATTGCACTAACAAAGATGCAAGCCTGCTTTGGCTCACAGTGAGGTTATAGCGATGAACTTCTTAACCTAATATCTTGGCATTAAAGTGAGTGGAATATTTTTCAGAAAACTTCCCAAGAACCTCTGCTAGGGTATTGAGCGAAGCATTTAATCTTTTATGCCGGAGTTTCTTTAGATTTAGTCTTGGTCTTTCATTGGATTATCCAAATCTAAGGCGCCGTGTTTTCTGAATCTTTCAATAATAAATCGATTTGCGT
>CAYGUZ010000156.1:3909-5317 GCA_964353215.1 uncultured Flavobacteriaceae bacterium | reverse complement strand
CGCTCAAGTAGAGGATAAAGAAATACTAAAAGGAATAAACCTTGAGGTTAAAGCGGGTGAGGTTCATGCTATTATGGGGCCGAATGGTTCAGGTAAAAGCACTTTGGCCTCTGTTATTGCTGGGAAAGAGGAGTTTGAAGTTACTAAAGGCAATGTAGAATTAAATGGTGAAGATTTAGAAGATGTTGCTCCAGAAGAAAGAGCACATAAAGGGGTATTTCTTTCTTTTCAATATCCAGTAGAGATTCCAGGTGTTTCGGTGACCAACTTTATGAAGACCGCAATTAATGAATCTAGAAAAGCGCGAGGCTTGGAAGATATGCCTGCAAAGGATATGCTGAAGATGATTCGCGAAAAGTCGGAGCTTCTAGAGATAGATAGAAAATTTTTGTCACGTTCTCTTAATGAAGGCTTTTCAGGAGGTGAGAAAAAAAGAAATGAAATCTTTCAAATGGCAATGCTAGAGCCTAAAGTTGCCATTTTGGACGAAACAGATTCTGGATTGGACATTGATGCATTGCGTATTGTTGCTAACGGTGTTAACAAGCTAAAGAGTAAGGATAATGCTGTTATCGTAATTACACACTACCAAAGATTGTTAGACTATATCGTTCCTGATTTTGTTCATGTCTTACATAATGGTAAAATAGTGAAGTCTGGCGGAAAAGAATTGGCTATGGAGCTTGAAGAAAAAGGATACGATTGGATAAAGAACGGTGTTACCGCTTAATTCCTAGTTTCTTTTGTTTCAAGTTATGGCGACTATCAAGAAATTTGAAGATTTAGAAATTTGGCAAAGGGCAAGAGAATTATCTAAAGAGATTATTCAAATTGTTAAGAGGACAGATTTAAACATCCGATTTCAGGTTAAGAGCTCAAATTAAGGTATCTTCTGGTTCTGTTATGGATAATATCGCCGAAGGTTTTGAAAGAGATGGAAATTTAGAGTTTAGACAGTTCTTATCTATTGCAAAGACCTCCGCAGGAGAAACCAGGTCGCAACTTTATCGTGTTTTTGATAATGATTATATAACTGATAAGGAGGTACAAAAATTGGTTGCAGACTATGAAACTTTAAGTCGAAGGATAGCGAATTTTATTAACTATTTAAATAAAAAGGATTTCAAAGGAAACAAGTTCAAGGAAAACTAACCTTGAACATGAAACTAGAAAAACCTTAAACTTTTTGAAAATGGATTTAAAAGAGAAATTAATTTCCTCCTTTATGGCTTTTGAGAATAATGTTGATGTGGAACATCCCGTACATGACATACGTTCGGAGGCGATAAAGAATTTTGAGGCAAAAGGCTTTCCAAATAAAAAAGATGAAGCCTGGAAATATACATCCTTAAATAATCTTCAGAAAATAGATTTTAGCATTTTTCCAAAGCAAGAAAACGCATTGGAA
>CAYGUZ010000156.1:0-3899 GCA_964353215.1 uncultured Flavobacteriaceae bacterium | reverse complement strand
ATAAAGATGTAAAACGCTATTTTCTGCATGAAATAGATACCTACAAAATTGTTTTTATAGATGGTATTTACAGCTCTTTTTTATCGGAAACTACCCATGATGGTGTAGACATCTGTTTGATGAGCTCGGCATTGACCAAGCCAATGTACAAACAGGTAATAGATGTGTATTTTAACAAAGTAGCTTCTAAAGACGAGTCTTTAACGACATTGAATACCGCTTTCAGCCGAGAAGGGGCATACATCTATATTCCAAAGAACAAGATGCCTAAAAAACCCGTGGAAATACTACACTTTTCTACCGGTAATGAAGCCGCTTTGCTTTTGCAGCCGAGAAATTTGATCATTGTTGAAGAGAATGCCGAGGTGCAGATTATAGAGCGTCATCAAAGCCTTACCCCAAATGAGGTTTTAACAAATTCAGTGACAGAGCTATTTGCAGCTGAAAATGCGATTGTAGATTATTATAAGATCCAGAATGATGCACGAACAGCTTCATTAATAGATAACACCTACATCAACCAAAAAAGTAAGAGTAATGTGAACGTGCATACTTTTTCTTTTGGAGGAAAACTCACCCGTAATAACCTAAACTTTTACCAAAATGGGGAGTATATGGACTCTACCATGAAAGGAGTTACTATTCTGGGTGAAAAACAACACGTGGACCATCATACATTAGTACATCATATTCAACCGAATTGTGAAAGTCACCAAGATTATAAAGGCATCTACGGCGAGAATTCGACCGGGGTTTTTAATGGTAAAATTATCGTAGACAAGATAGCCCAAAAGACCAATGCATTTCAGCAGAATAATAATATTTTGGTTAGTGATAAAGCTACCATCAATACAAAACCACAGTTAGAGATTTTTGCAGATGATGTAAAATGTTCGCATGGCTGTACTATTGGTCAGTTAGATGAAGACGCCTTGTTTTATTTACAATCTCGCGGAATTCCGAAAAAAGAGGCCAGAGCTTTATTAATGTACGCCTTTGCAAATAATGTATTGGAAAGCGTACGGATTCCTGAATTAAAAGGTAGAATCAACAAACTAATTGCCAAAAAGCTCGGGGTCAACCTTGGGTTTGATTTGTAATTAACTGTCATTTCTTCGCGAGCAGGAATTTCCTAAAAAATAAACCAACCAAAAATGAAAATAAGCGAATCTAAGATTTGGCCATTGCTTATAGTCTTTATTCTATCGATACAGATTATAGTTGCTCAGGATAAAAAATTTGGTATAATTGGAGGATTAAATTATACAAGTCTTTATGGAGATTTTAGAAGGAATGGTAGTTTCCCCCCAAAATATATGATTTCTTTTCATGCGGGATTAACTTCAGAATTTCAATTATCTGATAGAGTTAATTTTTCTCCTAGATTAGTATTTTCTTCTCAAGGGTATAGGCAAAAGGCTAACAGTTCAGAAATAAGGAATTTTGACCCTGAATTTTCTTCTTTTAGTTTTAAGAGTAATAATAAGTTAAATTACCTTAACGTACCGCTGACATTTGGTTTTTCGTTAGATAGTAAAATGAGGTTAAATTTTGGGCCGCAATTTGGGTTTCTTATAAACAGGGCAACAACATCTAAAGTTACTAATGAAGATGGTTCGGTTGAGGAAGATAAGTTTTCTAACAGTGGTGATTTTGAATTAGATTATGGGGCTGTCCTCGGCATATCTTATAATATATCAGATGATATTTTTATGGAATTAGGATATTTCAGAGGTTTTTCAAATATCTCTCGAGGAGGTTTAGGAGATGTTAAAAACAACAACACGGTTTTTCAAGTGTCTTTGGGATATAACATCTTTTAGTTGAATTAAGAATTCCTTATGCCACTATTAACGCTTGCTTGTGATAGTTTTAACTAATTGTTATATTTTCTTACATGTTGATTGAACTAGATTAGTTGCTTCAAACTAAAAAACAATCAAAATGATGGTTAAAAAATTACTTTTTGCCGCACTACTTCTTTTAACTTTATTAAGCTATGGACAGGAAAAAAAATGGAGTCTGGAAACTAACTACTCAATTGTACCTGCAGACGGTTTTTTGGGTGGAGATATTGTAATTAATCTAGGTCTTAAATATAGATTTTTAGAAACTAATTTTTTAAATCTAGGAGTTGGTATAGATGGTGGATATTTTACCGAATTCCCTTCCTTCATAAGTTCAAGAAATACAAATGAAGTTCTTTTTCTTTTTCAGCCTAAACTAATATCAGAATTTGATTTGCCTTTTTCAAAAACACTAAAACCTACCCTAGGTTTGGGATATAGTTTTTTTTCCGGGAGACCCTTAGATTCTGGTTCTTTTGGAGGATTTAATCTTAATTTGGGCCTTATCTATGAAATTTCTGATAAATGGTATCTTCAGTTTCAGTACGATTTTGTTAGTTTAAATCAGATTAATTCTTCTGAAGGGTTTAATAACTTTAGATTAGGTGTAGGATTTCGATTTTAATGGTTTCCATAGAGACCTAGTTTAGGATAGTGAGTATCTTTGTAAATCAATTGCATTGCTATGTTCAACATTACTAAAATAAGAGCAGATTTCCCCATCCTTAAGCGTGAGGTAAACGGAAAACCTTTGGTATATCTAGACAATGCGGCCACTTCGCAAACGCCGCAGCAAGTAATAGATGTAATTACGGATTATTACCAAAATTACAATGCCAACATCCATCGTGGGGTACATGCGCTGTCACAAGAGGCCACAGATAAATATGAGCAGGCAAGAATAAAAATTCAGAAGCATTTTAATGCGAAGAAATCTCATGAGGTAATTTTCACCTCGGGCACAACGCATAGCATTAATATTGTAGCCAATGGATTTTCATCACTCATCAAAAAAGGAGATGAAATTTTGGTTTCGGCGATGGAACATCATTCCAATATTGTGCCTTGGCAAATGTTATGCGAACGTACAGGAGCCGAATTAAAAGTGATTCCCATGAACCAAGATGGTGAATTGCTTATGGATATTTATGACGAATTGCTTTCAACCAAAACCAGACTGGTTTTCTGCAATCATATTTCCAATGCTCTAGGAACGATAAATCCTATTGAAGAAATCATAACAAAAGCACATAATGTTGGTGCTGCGGTCTTAATTGATGGCGCTCAAGCCGCCCCTCATCTAGTGGCTGATGTTCAAAAATTGAATGTTGATTTCTACACCGTTTCTGCACATAAAGTATGCGGGCCTACAGGAGTCGGAATGCTTTGCGGTAAAGAAGAGTGGCTTAACAAATTACCTCCGTATCAAGGGGGTGGTGAAATGATAGCGGAAGTGACTTTTGAAAAAACCACCTATGCAGGTCTACCCCATAAATTTGAAGCGGGCACGCCTAATATTTGTGGAGGCATTGCTTTTGGTGCTGCCTTGGATTATATGAACGGTATTGGTTTTGATGCAATTGCCAGTTATGAGCACGAGCTATTAGAATATGCTACGCAAGAGTTATTGCAAATAGAAGGACTCAAAATATATGGTACAGCTAAAGAGAAGACTTCGGTAATTTCATTTAATATTGAAGGAATACACCCTTACGATATTGGCAGTATATTGGATAAATTGGGCATCGCAGTACGCACAGGGCACCATTGTGCACAACCGATTATGGATTTTTATAAAATTCCGGGTACGGTTCGTGCGAGTTTTAGTTTCTATAACACCTTAGACGAGGTCAATGTATTGGTAGAAGGCATAAAACGTGCTAAAATGATGCTTTCGTAGTCTATAACTCTTTAACATAGTTTTTACACTTTATCGATTTTTTTTAACAATTCGTTGGCAAATTGTTGAATAATAGTATCTTCTAGCCCATTATTAACCATTATAACTATATATTTTATGAAAAAAGTAGATTTTACAAAGGCATTTTGTAA
>CAYGUZ010000155.1:2932-5321 GCA_964353215.1 uncultured Flavobacteriaceae bacterium | reverse complement strand
CTAACCTGCTTTTCCTTTAAAGCTTTGACCGCCAGAGCAACACCAGTATAGGTTTTACCCGTTCCTGCGGGGCCAATGGCAAAAACCATATCATTCTTCTTACTGGCATCCACTAGTCTGCGTTGATTTGCTGTTTGAGCCTTGATTAAACGACCGCTAACGCCATGCACTAAAACCTCTCCACTAGATTTCGATGAGTTCTCTTGTTGGCCATTGCTCGTCAATACTCGCTCTATGGCATTTTCATCCAATTTGTTGTATTTGGCAAAATGGGCCGTGAGCATATCGAAACGTTTATCGAACTCTTCTAAAAGCTCTTCATCACCGTACACTTTTATTTTGCTTCCACGAGCAACAATCTTAAGCTTTGGAAAGTACTTTTTTAACAATTCTATGTTTTCATTCTGCTGCCCAAAAAAATCTCGCGGGCTAATTTCGGTGAGTTCTAATACCAGTTCGTTCAAAGAAATTTTACTATTTAGGGGTTTGTAGAATTTTGTAAAATATTGCGCAATGTTTTTGTTTAATTTTACATCTTAAACTTGTTCACAAACATACTCAAAAAAGGCTTTTCAAGAGCAAAAACATATTAACAGTACTGCATGGCAATCATTACTTTAACAACAGATTTTGGATACAAAGACCATTTTGTTGCTGCCATTAAAGGAAACATTTTAAAAGAAGTGCCAGATGCTACCATTGTTGATATTTCACATGCCATTTCACCATTAGACACCAGAGAGTGCGCTTATATTCTTAAAAATTCATATGCTCATTTTCCCGAAGGCAGTATTCACATTATAGGTATGGACTCTGAAGCGTCTATCGAAAACGAACATATTGTAGTGCAGGTTGAAGGGCACTATTTTATCGGAGCCAATAATGGTATCATATCACTAATAACAAAAGAACTAAGCCTAGACCAAGTTGTACAAATTACCTTACCCAATGTTCAGGTGAATTCTTTTCCTGTCATCGAGGTGTTTGTGAGAGTGGCCTGCCATTTGGCAAGAGGCGGAAAACTAGGCGTGGTGAGCAAGCCCTTCTCTGGCTTAAAGGAAATTAAAGAGTTAGAACCAAGGGTAACCAATGATGGAAAAACTATTCTGGGCAACGTTATTTATATTGATAACTATGGCAATGTAGTAACCAATATAACAAAGACCTTATTTGAAGCTTACAGAAACGGACGGCCTTTTGAGCTTATAGCTAGAAGACAAAAAATAAAAGCCATTCATAAAAGCTACAATAGCTTTATCAATTATGAATTACCTGAAAATCAGCGAAATGGACCTAGTGACCTACTAGCTATTTTTAATTCTTCCGGTTATATTGAAATCGCTATCTACAAAAGCGATTTAAAATCTGTAGGCGGTGCCTCTACCCTATTGGGGCTTACAAATGATGCCATGATAACCATAAACTTTTTATAAATGCTGGTCAGAATCGTAAAATTGACTTTTAAGAAAGAAAATATTTCTAGTTTTGAGCAAATTTTTGAAGAAACCAAAAAGCAGATCAGAAGTTTTGAAGGATGTAATTTTCTAGAGCTTTATCAAGAAGCCGAGAAACCCAATGTATTTTTCACCTATAGTTATTGGGAGAACTCGGAAGCACTTGAAAAATATCGAAATTCACACTTCTTTAAAGCTATTTGGGCCAAAACCAAAATTTTGTTCGATGCTAAACCCGAAGCATGGAGCGTAAACAAAAAAGCTACTTTGAGTTAATGCTATGCTAGCAATTTTTAAAAAGGAAATACAATCTTTTTTCACTTCACCAATAGGCTATTTGATCATAGGCTTATTTCTAGTTTTAAATGGGCTGTTCCTTTGGGTCTTTAAGGGAGCGTTCAACATTTTTGATTATGGTTTTGCGGACTTGAGCAATTTCTTTTTATTGGCCCCATGGGTGTTCTTATTCTTGATTCCTGCTATAAGCATGAAAAGCTTTTCAGAAGAGAAAAAGCTTGGTACTTTAGAACTATTGTTAATTAAACCCATTTCAACCGCCAAAGTAGTGTTTGGAAAGTTTTGGGGTGTTTTTGTATTATGCGCTCTTGCAATACTACCCACCTTGATTTATGTTTACACCATCTCAAACCTCGGTCTCACAATAGGTAACTATGATTTAGGGGTGGTATTAGGTTCGTATTTTGGATTGCTTTTTTTAGTAGCCATGTATGCCAGTATCGGTATTTTTGCATCGTCTCTTTCCGATAACCAGATTCTTTCCTTTATTCTGGCCATTGCGATCTCATTTTTATTTTTTTATGGGTTTGATGCTTTGAGCGGGTTATTTAATACCGGAGATACCAAGCTATTAATAAAGTCTTTTGGAGCAAAAAACCATTTTGAAAGTATTGCCCGAGGGATTATCGACACGCGCG
>CAYGUZ010000155.1:1230-2922 GCA_964353215.1 uncultured Flavobacteriaceae bacterium | reverse complement strand
ACATTCGTTTAAAAAACTTGTCTAAATGAAAAAGGAAGTTCTTGTAGCGATACTTAAAGCGTTAATTGTTTTGGTCATTCTAAATGTGCTGAGCAGTTATTTTTTCAAAAGGTTCGATTTGACCGAAGATAGCAGGTATACCCTTTCAGACGAAGCTTATACGACGATTAATAAATTTGAGACGCCGGTTATAATAGATATTCTCTTAGAAGGCAACCTTCCTTCAGAATTCTCTAGGCTTAAGACCGAAACTAATTTATTACTACAGCAATTTGCCTCAAAAAACAGCAACATTAAGTTTGATTTTGTCGATCCACTAGAAGGTAGTGCGCAAAGAGAACAAACCGTAGCCGAACTACAAAAGATAGGTTTAACTCCCGCGAACGTTACGATTGAAGAAAATGGTAAAGTATCACAAGAATTAGTATTCCCTTGGGCAATGGTAAATTATAATAATAAAACGGTAAAGGTAGCATTGCTCAAAAACAAGTTAGGCTCTTCAATGGAAGATCGTATCAACAATTCTGTACAACAATTAGAGTATGCATTTACCGACGCTTTCACCAAGCTTGCCATTACGGAAAAAAAGCGCGTGGCCGTTCTAAAAGGAAATGGAGAATTAGAAGACATTTATCTGACCGATTACCTAAGTGCTATTCGCGAATACTATAATATTGGAGCAATAACATTAGACTCCGTTGCGAACGATGCCCAAAAAGTATTTGAACAACTCAAGGGTTTTGATTTAGCATTAATCGCAAAACCTACAGAAGCTTTCACCGAAGAGGAAAAATATGTTCTAGATCAATTCATTGTCAATGGTGGTAAATCAATTTGGCTTATAGATAATGTAGCTATGGAATTGGATAGTCTTTTCAATGAAAAAGGAAGCAACCTGGCAATACGACGTCAATTGAATTTAGATGATTTCTTCTTTAAATATGGCCTTCGCATAAATCCGGTTTTGTTGAATGATCTGTACAATACCCCAATTGTTTTAGCCTCGGGCGAAGCCAATGAGTCGCAGTATAATCCTTTACCATGGGTATATCATCCTATGGTATTTTCAAAAAATAATCATCCTATCAACACCAATATAGAGGCCTCTCGGTTTCAATTTGCAAATAGCATCGACACCTTATCAAACAGTAATAAAAAAACAATTCTGCTTCAATCGTCACCTTTATCGAAAACAGAAGGAACACCTAGACCTATAAGTTTAAATCTTTTAAGCAAACAAGCCGATAAGAAATCATACCTTAACAAAGGAAATTTACCGTTAGCAGTCTTACTAGAAGGAGAATTTAGTTCTGCTTATACCAATAGAATTAAACCAACAAAACTGAATGGTAGTCTTGAAAAAGGAGTACGTAATAAGATGTTGGTCATTGCAGACGGAGACCTAATAAAGAATCAATTAAGAAACGGAAAACCCTTGCCTTTAGGTTATGACAAATGGACAAATAACACATATGGCAACAAGGAGTTTTTGATAAATAGTATCAATTACCTACTTGATGATACCGGACTTATAAACATTCGCAATAAAAAAGTTTCTATTCCGCTCTTGGACACTCAAAAAGTGACGGCCCAAAAAACAAAATGGCAGCTTATAAACATTGGTGTTCCCGCAATTTTAATAAGCCTTTTTGGAATTTGATTTGCCTACTATCGCAAAAAAAGATCTAGCCC
>CAYGUZ010000155.1:0-1220 GCA_964353215.1 uncultured Flavobacteriaceae bacterium | reverse complement strand
GATTTAGCCCCTAAGTGTTGATAAAATTGTTTTTTAAGCAAGTACTTTTAAAATATCTTTGTCTTTATCGGTTTTAATTTAAAAAACTTCAGCTTAAAATTTTTAAAACGCCGTTCACTAAAATTCTTTTGATGAAATTTATTGTATCCAGTACGTATTTACTAAAACAACTTCAGGTATTAGGAGGGGTAATTAACAGTAGCAATACGCTACCTATTTTAGATAATTTTCTTTTTGATTTAAAAAATACCAAACTAACAGTATCCGCGTCGGATCTAGAAACTACCATGAGTTCTGTATTAAACGTAGATTCTGATTCTGAAGGTGCTATAGCCGTGCCGGCAAGATTACTTTTAGACACTTTAAAAACGTTTCCTGAGCAGCCTTTGACTTTTATTGTTGAAGATAACAATACCATTGAGATTAGTTCAAACCATGGTAAATATGCATTAGCATACGCCGACGGCGCTGAATTCCCAAAAGCTGTAGAACTCTCTAACCCTAGTTCTACCATACTTTTAGGAGACATATTGGCAACAGCTATAAATAAAACAATTTTTGCCGCAGGTAATGACGATTTACGTCCCGTTATGAGCGGAGTATTTTTTCAGTTTTCACCTGAAAACCTAACTTTTGTAGCGACGGATGCCCATAAATTGGTCAAATACCAACGTTCAGATGTTACCGCCTCTGAGGTCGCTGAATTTATCATGCCAAAAAAACCTCTGAATTTGTTAAAAGGAATTTTGGCCGGCTCTGAATCTGAAGTAAAAATTGAATATAACGAGAGTAACGCAAAATTTACTTTTGACGATACCGAATTAATTTGTCGCTTAATTGATGGTAAATACCCAAATTATGAAGCGGTAATTCCTAAAGAGAACCCTAATGTACTTTCAATTTCAAGAAATCAATTCTTGAGTTCTGTTCGTAGGGTATCTATTTTCTCCAATAAAACAACCCACCAAATACGTTTAAAAATTGCCGGTGCTGAACTGAATATATCTGCAGAAGATGTTGATTATAGCAACAAAGCCGAAGAACGTTTGTCATGCGCATACCAAGGTGATGATATGCAGATAGGTTTTAATTCTAGGTTCTTAGTAGAAATGTTGAACAATTTATCTTCAGATGATGTTTCTTTAGAAATGAGTCTGCCGAATCGAGCAGGCATATTAACACCTGCTGATGGGCTTGACGAGGGGGAAAAAGTTACCATG
>CAYGUZ010000154.1:0-5406 GCA_964353215.1 uncultured Flavobacteriaceae bacterium | reverse complement strand
TTAAGAGCCTTAATAAGTATTGGAGCTAAATATCAACTAACCGAAAATTTAAGTTTTAAAACTACTATTGGTTTAGACAAATCTACATCCTCCGCAAATTCAGCAATTTCATCATTGTTCAATTCTGCACCTACATTAGGTACGGGTAGAGCTACTTTAAATGAATTTGATTTGACCAATACGACTTGGGAATCTTATTTCAATTACAACAAATCTTTCGGCGATGATGTATTTGATGCAACTATTGGTCATTCTTACCAAGAGTTTGTAACAGAAACTGTTTTTATGGAAGCTTCTAATTTTAGAACAAATAACCTTTTACAGATGACAAATAATATTGCTTCTGCAGAGGTTTTTGCTGCCAATTCAAGTTTAGAAAGAGACGAATTACAATCCTTCTTTGCGCGTGGTAACTACTCTATGGACGGAAAATTCAATTTCTCTGGGACTATAAGAATAGATGGATCTTCACGTTTTGGTGGTAACAACAAGTATGGTACATTTGGTGCTGTAGGTGCATCTTGGGAAATGTCTCAAGAAGATTGGTTTCCAGAAGCCTTTGATAGGTTTAAGCTTAGACTTGCTTATGGTGTCACTGGTAATCAGGAAGGTTTAGGTTCTAATCAATTTAGCCAAAGAACACGATTCAACACAGGAGGCATTGACAATGGAGGTACTTTTAACCCTGGTAGTTCTGGTATAGTGGCGTTTGCCAATCCTGATCTTAAATGGGAAGAGAACGAACAATTTAACTTAGGTGTAGATTTTGCGTTTTTAGATAACAGAATCAGTGGTTCTTTGGAATATTACAATAAAACTACTTCTGATTTCATTCTTCAAATACAAAGTGCGCAACCAGCAGTGCAGCCTTTCTTCTTCCAAAATATTGATGGAGACATCAAGAATACTGGTGCTGAACTAAGTTTAAATGTTATCCCTGTTGAAACGGAAGATTTTGTTTGGGATTTTAATCTAAACGTTGGTTATAACAATAACGTAGTACAAAATTACGATGGACCTGCTTTGGATACTGGTCAAATCAATGGTCCTGGTCTAACCGGTGCTTTTGCACAAAGAATTGCCAACGATCAGCCGTTATTTAGCTTTTTTGTGAGGGATTGGCAGGGTATAGATCCTAATAACGGTGGTAATATATTTGGCAATGAAGGATCACAAGTATTTGTTGGCGAGAGTGCATTACCTGATGTAACTTTAGGTATTACTCAAAATTTCAGATATAAAAACTGGGATATGAGTATTTTCTTCAATGGCTTGTTTGGACAATCTGTATACAACAATAACAGAAATGCTTTCTTTACCATTGGTAACTTATCTCAAGGTAGAAATGTAACTGCCGATGTTTTACCATTTGTTGGTGTTGAAAACCCATTCAACCCAGCGGAAGTTTCAACAAGATTTTTGGAGGACGCTTCCTTCTTAAGATTACAGAACGTTACGATCGGGCATAATTTTCCATTGTCTGAGAATAGCATTTTTAGCAATCTTAGAGTTTTTGCCAATGCCCAAAATTTATTCGTAATTACGGATTATAGCGGTCAAGATCCAGAAGTTTCTGTGAATAGAGCTATTGGTAATGTGCCTTCTTTGGGTATTGATTTAACGGCATTTCCTAGACCAACAACAATTTCTTTAGGCTTCAATGCTAGTTTCTAATAAAAAAAATAAAAATGATGAGAAAAAAAATGATTAGTAAAAGATTTGTGAAGTGCTTCGGTATAGCTAGTGCCTTTATACTTGCACAGGCATGTACCGATTTAGAGCCAAATTTTGGTGATTCCGTAGAAATCGAATCGGGTGAAGAAGGCTCCTTCGGTGGGGTAGGCAATACTGCCAACGCCCTTGCAGCACTTTATGACAATGTTGAAAACATGGGGGAGCAAACCAATGAATATGCCCTTATGGAGGTAAGTGCAGATGGTATTGCTGTTTTAACACGTGGTGTTGACTGGAGTGATAATGGTATTTGGCGAACCTTACATAACCATACTTGGGATGCGCAACATAACTACGTGCGTGGCGCATGGAACAATCGTAACTCGCAAGTACTGGCAGCTACACAATTATTAGACCCTGCTTCTGGTGCATCACCGGCTACGGCCGCCCAAGCAAGAGTATTTAGAGCATTTAACATGTTCTGGATTTTAGACTGGTTTGGCAAGGTACCTTTCAGGGGCGTAAATGATGGTGTTGACGTTAATCCTGAAGTTTTAGAGGCACAAGCAGCGTTTGATTTTATCTTGAATGATTTGGACACCGCTATTTCCAGCGGTAACTTATCTGCCCATGGACCAGAGGAAGTTTTCTTAGTAGGCGAGGCAATGGCCTTGATGTTAAGAGCTAAACTTCAATTAAATGCTGAGGCCTTCACTGGTACAGCTGGAAATATGAATTCTGTAATTGCGGATGTAAATGCAATTGAAGCATTGGGTTACTCTTTGGATCCAGGTACTGGGCCAAATGGCTATTTTGATATCTGGGATCTTGAAGTTGGTAATACCGAGGTTATATGGGCTTTGGACACGTTCACTGGCAATAGAGTTTTTAACATGTTACATCCAAACCAGACAGGATGGAACGGTTTTGTTACTTTAACCGAAAACTTCCAATTATTTGGAACTGAAGACCCTGCCGAAGATGCTCGTGTTGGTATACCAAGTGACCAAGTTAACGGTGTTACTGTTGGTTATCTGAGAGGTCAACAATTAGGATCTGACGGAAGTCCATTAACTGACCGTCAAAATAATCCTTTGGTTTATGAAGTTGCTCCATTACAAAGTTTAGAAGTTAACAATGAAAGGACAGGTGTGAGAATCATAAAATATCCTCAAAGAAATGCGGATGGTTTTCCTGCTCCATCAAATGCAGCTGTGTTCTTTAGATATGGTGATGCGGTTTTAATGCGTGCTGAGGCAACCCTTAGAGGTGGTACTGGTGGACCTGAGGCTCTTGCTGATGTCAACGCCATTAGAACTAGAGCAAATGCAGCACCACTGGGGTCTGTATCTCTTGATGATATGCTTGATATAAGAATGCGTGAATTAAATGCCGAGAATTGGAGAAGACAAGATCAAGTTAGATTTGGTACATTCGCCAATACTTGGTCGCTTAAGAATGTTACCGACGATTTTCGAAGAAAATTCCCGATTCCCGCAGATGCTTTGGCAACAAACCCAAACTTAACTCAAAACGAAGGATACTAATATTTTAAGCTATAATCTTAAGAAAAGGGCTTCATATGAAGCCCTTTTTTTATTTTTGTATAGTAAATTATTAAAATAGATACCGATAGAGTTTACCATCAATCCTAACCTTTTAACTTCGACTTCCAACTTGTTACTAATTAATTTTTTAGAAAAAAGTAGATTTTCTTGTTGAAAAAGATACCTTACTTCTGCATCGTAATTATCACCCTCCTTAGTTGTAAAAACTCTGTGGAGAAAAAAAAAGCACAAAACACAGAAACTTCATTATTTTCAAAACTGGAAACCCAAACCACTGGTATAGATTTCATAAACACCATTGAAAACGAGGAAGATTTCAATATTTTTCTATATCGTAACTTTTACAATGGCGGGGGTGTCGCCATTGGCGATATAAACAATGATGGCCTGCCTGATATATACCTTACTTCAAACAGAAAGAAAAACAAACTGTATCTAAACAAAGGGAATTTTAATTTTGAGGATATCACCGAAAAGGCCGGTGTTATGGGTACAAAAGCTTGGTCTACAGGGGTTGTGTTCGTAGATATTAATGCAGATGGTTTTTTAGATATATACGTCTGTAATGCAGGCAATATTAAAGGTGATGATCAAAAAAATGAATTGTTTATCAATAATGGCGATTTATCATTTACCGAAAAAGCTGAAAAATATAACTTAGCTGATAGTGGTCTTACAACACATGCGGCTTTTTTTGATTATGATAAAGATGGTGATTTAGACGTGTATATTTTAAACAATAGCTTTATACCAGTTGCCAGTTTAGGGTATGAAAACAAACGCCATGTTAGGGCGAAAGATTGGAACGTGCCTGAAAAATTGAAAGGTGGTGGTGATAAGTTATTAAGAAATGACAATGGTATTTTTATAGACGTAAGTGAAGAAGCAAAGATATATGGAAGTCTCATTGGTTTTGGTTTAGGCGTAACCGTTGGTGATGTAAACAATGACTTATATCCCGACATCTACGTCTCAAATGACTTCTTTGAACATGACTATCTCTATATAAACAATCAAGATGGAACTTTTACTGAAGACATTAAAAACTGGACAACTCATTTAAGTATGTTTTCAATGGGTGCTGATATGGCTGACATCAATAACGATGGCAAATCTGATATTTTTGTTACAGATATGTTACCAGAAGGTGATGAAAGACTTAAAATCACTACCAATTTTGAAACGTATGATACCTATCAGCTAAAATTAAGAAATGATTATTACCATCAATACATGCAAAATACTTTGCAGTTGAATCAGGGTAATACGTTCGCTGAAGTTGCAAATTATAGCGGTGTTTCTAATACAGATTGGAGCTGGGGGGCACTACTTTTTGATATGGATAACGACGGTTTTCGTGATATTTTTGTTAGCAACGGTATTTATCACGATCTAACGAATCAAGATTTTATCGATTTTTTTGAAGATGTAACCAGACAACAAACCGCTATAAGCGGCAGTAAAGATGAAAAACAGATGGTAATAGACGCTATGCCTTCAGTTCCCATAGCTAACTATGCTTTCAAGAACAGCAAAAATCTATCTTTTACCAATAGAGCAGTTGATTGGGGTTTAGCTACACCAAGTTTTTCTAATGGAGCTGCATACGGCGACCTAGATAATGACGGTGATCTTGATTTAATAATAAACAATGTAAATCAAGAAGTTTTTGTTTATAGAAACAATAGTGAAAAATTAGGCAATAGCTATATCAAGCTAAAATTGAACGGTCAAGGCAAGAATACATTTGCAATCGGCAGTGTGGTAGAGCTCTTTGTTGAAAGTGATATAATTAGACATGAATTGATCCCTTCACGCGGTTTTCAATCATCTGTTGACTATACGATCACTTTGGGCTTGGGCAGGAATAAAGAAATAGATTCATTAAGGGTTATTTGGCCCAATGATAAAGTTCAAATATTAAAAAATCCTCCTTTAAATAAGGTCTTAACGTTTAATCAAGAGGAGGCAAGTTTAAGTTATAATATCGTAGAACAAAAAACTAGGCCCCTGTTAAAGGAAATTGAGAATAATTTTTCCAAACACATTGAAAACAGACACGTTGATTTTGATTACGAAGGCTTAATATCAAAAATGCTCTCACAAGAAGGCCCGGCTATTGCAATAGCTGATATTAATGGTGACGGCAATGAAGATGTTTTTG